>NZ_RZTA01000067.1:0-34790 GCF_004023115.1 Mesorhizobium sp. M6A.T.Cr.TU.017.01.1.1 | reverse complement strand
CCAGAACGTCGTCGATGATCGCCTTGGTCGTAAGAAACGCGGCTTCTATAGCCATTTCCGACGTGTCGAGCAAGTGCGCATCGGCGGCCGGCTTCAGCGGCGAGTCGGCGCGGCCCATGTCGCGCTCGTCGCGGCGCAGGATATCGGCCAGGATCTCGTCAAAATTGGCGGTGCCGCCGATGCTCTCGATCTCGGCCAGCCGTCGCTGTGCCCGCACCTCGGCGCTCGCCGTCACATAGAGTTTTATGTCGGCGTCGGGGCAGACCACCGTGCCGATGTCGCGGCCGTCGAGCACCGCGCCGGGCGGCGCCTTGGCGAATTCACGCTGCTTTTCGACCAGTATGCGCCGCACCGACGGGAACACAGCGACTTTCGAGGCCGCCTCGCCGACCGCATGCGCCGACAGCACCGACCGGTCGAGCTTTGCCAGATCGACCTGGCGGGCAGCGGTTTCGGCGGCCGAGACATTGTCGAGCGGCAGGCCGAGCCGAAGCAGCGCATGCGCCACCGCGCGATAGGTGAGGCCGGTGTCGAGCAGGTTCAGCCGGTAGTGGTCGGCCAGGCGGCGGGCCAGCGTGCCTTTGCCGGCGCCGGCGGGTCCGTCGATGGCGATGGTGAAGGGGGGGCTCATTCGCCGCCCACCGTAACCGAAAAGCACAATGATCCAGATAGGCGTGGCGATCCTTCGCGCCCCCCTCTGTCCTGCCGACGTTCCAGTTTGGCCCCAACCTCCAAGGCTATTGGTTGCCATCAACTGTCACTCAATCTCCGCGCCCAGCCTCTTCATCAGCCCCATGAACTCCGGAAAGCTGGTCGCGATCATCGCCTGGTCGTCGATGGTGACAGGCTTTTCCGTTGCCAGTCCCATGATCAAAAAGCTCATGGCGATGCGGTGGTCGAGATGGGTCTGGACGACGGTGTTGTGCCCATTGGGGTGTTGGCCGAGCCCTTTGCCGCCGGGTTTTCCACGTACGGCAAGCGTCGCCTCGCCCTCCGTGCAGTCGACGCCGTTGAGCTTCAGCCCTTCGGCGACGGCCGACAGCCGGTCGGATTCCTTCACCCGCAGTTCTTCCAGCCCCAGCATCAGGGTCTCGCCCTCGGCGAAGCTCGCCGCAACCGCAAGCACCGGATATTCGTCGATCATCGTCGGCGCCCGTTCGGGTGGCACGGTGACGCCCTTCAGCTCGGAATAGCGCACGCGCAGATCGGCGACATCTTCGCCGCCTTCGTTGCGCGGGTCGAGAATGTCGATCCGGGCGCCCATTTCCTGCAGCGTCAACAGAAGCCCGGTGCGGGTCGGGTTCATAAGCACGTTTTCGATTGTAATGTCCGAGCCCGGCACGATCAGCGCCGCCACCAGCGGGAAGCCGGCCGAGGACGGGTCGCCCGGCACCGCGATCGTCTGTCCCGTGAGCTTGCCCTGGCCTTCGATGAAGATGTGGCGCACGCCGCGCTCATCGGTCTCGACCGACAGATTGGCGCCGAATCCCTTCAGCATCTTCTCGGTGTGGTCGCGCGTCATCACCGGCTCGATGACGGTGGTGACGCCGGGCGTGTTCAGCCCGGCGAGCAGCACCGCCGACTTCACCTGCGCCGAGGCCATCGGCACGCGGTAGGTGATGGGCGCTGCGTGCTTGGGCCCGTGCAGCGTGATCGGCATGCGGTCGCCGGGCGTCGCCTTCAGCACCTGCACGCCCATCTGGCGCAGCGGCTCGAGCACACGGCCCATCGGCCGGCCGGACAGCGAGGCGTCGCCGATGAAGGTCGTTTCCATGTCGTAGGTGCCGACCAGGCCCATGGTGAGGCGCGAGCCGGTGCCGGCATTGCCGAAATCGAGCGGACCTTCCGGCTGCAGCAGCGCGCCGTTGCCGGTGCCGCGGATCACCCACTCAGTGCCGTGCTTCTCGATATGCGCGCCCATCGCCTTCATCGCCGCGCCGGTGCGCATGACATCTTCGCCTTCCAGCAGGCCGGTGATGCGGGTCTCGCCGGAGGCGAGGCCGCCGAACATGAACGAGCGGTGCGAGATCGACTTGTCGCCGGGCACTCGCGCCGTGCCTGAAAGCGCTGACGATTTGCGAGCGGTGGCCGGTTTCGGGGCGGCAGTGTGCGACATGGGGTTTTCCCTGGATCAAACGCCGGCAGCCGGCCTTTTCTTTTGGTTTGGGCGGTCTCGTATCACGGCGGACCGAAATGGTCATCCCCTTGCAACAGGTCTCTCAACACCGGGATTTATGACGTTGGCTTTAGGCTTTGACAGCGCCGTAAACTCTGGTTATGGGGACCAAACTTTCATCGACGAGGCTTGCTGTGGCAAAACCCGAACTTGGCACCAAACGCATCGACCCCGAGACGGGTCAAAAATTCTACGACCTGAACAAGGATCCGGTCGTCTCGCCCTATACCGGCAAGAGCTATCCACGTTCCTATTTCGAGGAAGGCAAGGTCGCCCCCATCGAGGAGGAAGAGGAAGTTGCCGAGAAGGAAGCGGACGCCGAGGAGGAAGAGGGTGTCGAGGTCGTCTCCCTCGAAGAGGCGGACGAGGATGCGAAAGCCGACGATCTGCCCGATCTCGGCGATGACGAGGACGATGTGGATCTCGGCGATGACGACGACGATACTTTCCTCGCCGACGAAGAGGAAGAAGACGACGATGTCGCCGACATGATCGGCGTCGGCGACGACGACGACGAAGTCTGATCCGGCCTCTGACGCGAGCGCCCGCCGACTTTCGCGGCGTCTTAAGAAAAAGCCGCTCTTGAAGGCTTGATATTGACGGAAGGCGGGGTTAGAAGCCGCCTGCACTAACGGCGCGGTCTCAACCCGCGCCGGATCTCTTCGCCGGCAACGGCGCCGGTTGACTGCCGGAAGTGGGGCCATAGCTCAGTTGGGAGAGCGCTTGAATGGCATTCAAGAGGTCGTCGGTTCGATTCCGATTGGCTCCACCAGTCTTCTCCTACGGAAATCAGTCTCTTTAGGCCTGCCTATCACTGGCAGGCCTCACAAAACCGGTCGGTCCTCCTGTTTGCTGGATTTCTGCTAGCCGACACCTTGCGGTGACATCCGCCGCAGGATTCCTAGCGGTCGCCTGAAGCGAAAACCCCGGCAACCACCGGGGTTTTCAGCACACTATTTGCTAATAATACCAATCCCAGACCCAAACCCGCCTGCGACGGCACCGGACGCGCCGATAGCCATTCCGCCAGTAGCGACGGCAGACCCTTCTCCAAGCGCGCCGCCTGCGCCGCCGCCTGCGGTGCCACCGCCGATGGCGGACCGGCTCTGCTTGAGTATCTTCGTCCTCGAAGGTTTCTATATCCGGCGCGTCGAGTTCATCGAGAATGCCGCTTCTGGCGTCCGGTACACCGGCTATCGCGTCGATAGGCCGAACTGCGCTCACAAGGGCTGCTGCCCCAGCAAGGCCAAACATTCCTGTCAAAAATGATCGCCGATCCATGGAAACCTCCAATCTTCTAGGCAGCGAGACAAGGTTCGCAATTGGAAGATAGCGCAGTGGATACAAAAACCAAAGTCAGCCCTATTAATGGTATTTAAAGAAGCTTAACGGGTCGGCTCCGCGAACATATGGCGGTCCCTCTGAATTCGAAGAGATGACTGCGTCAATTATTGCCGTGCCGCATTGCACAATCGCGCGGCGTGCGCAAAATACGGCATGATCCGAAAATCCCTCACCGTCCTGGTGATCGATGAAAACCACATCCGCGCCTCCATTATCGAGGCGGGATTGCGGGAAGCCGGGCATGAGCAGGTCACGGTCGTTCACGATGTTGCGGGAATAGCGCGGCGCATTGCCGAGATCGAGCCGGATGTAATCGTCATCGATCTCGAAAATCCGAACCGCGACATGCTTGAAAACATGTTCCAGCTTTCGCGCGTGGTGAAGCGGCCGATCGCCATGTTCGTCGACCGGTCGGATCAGGCTTCGATCGAGGCTGCGGTGGAGGCGGGGGTCTCCGCCTATGTCGTCGACGGGCTGCGCCAGGAGCGCGTCAAGCCGATCCTCGACATGGCGATCAGCCGCTTCAACGCCTTCTCTCGGATGGCGCGCGAGCTCGAAGAAGCCCGCAGTGAATTGGAGGACCGCAAGGTCATCGACCGCGCCAAGGGCATCCTGATGAGGTCGCGCGGCCTGTCGGAGGACGCAGCCTATGCGCTTCTGCGTAAGACCGCGATGAACCAGAACCGCAAAATCAGCGAAATCGCGCAGAGTCTGGTGACGGCCGCAGGCCTTCTGGATCCCGGAGAGAGTTGAGCATGGCGGCCGAACACCAGATCAATGCCGGTTTCATACCGCTGTTCGACAGCGCGGTTCTTGTTGCAGCGAGCGAGATCGGCTTTGCCGCGCGCGAAGGCGTCGATCTGACGCTCAGCCGCGAGACATCCTGGGCCAACATCCGCGACCGCATCGCGATCGGGCATTTCGATCTGGCGCATATGCTGGGACCGATGCCGATCGCCTGCAATCTGGGGCTCACCCCGCTCGCCTCCGACACGATCGTGCCGTTCTCGCTGGGACTGGGCGGCAACTGCGTGACGGTTTCGAACACGCTCTGGGCGGGCATGGTCGCGCACGGCGCCTTGCCCGACCTCGATCCGGCGCGAGCCGGCAAGGCCTTGGGAGCGCTGATCCGTGAGCGGGCAGATGCCGGTCGCGACCCGCTGCGCTTTGCGGTCGTGCATCCACACTCGGGACACAATTACGAACTGCGCTACTGGCTCGCAGCCTGCGGCATCGATCCGTCGCGCGAAATAGAAATCGTCATCGTGCCGCCGCCCTTCATGGCCGACGCGCTCGCCGCCGGCAGGATCGACGGCTACTGCGTCGGCGAACCCTGGAACAGCGCCTCGGTCGTCGCCGGCACCGGCCATATCGTCACCATCAAGGCGCTGCTGTGGCGCAACAGCCCGGAAAAGGTGGTCGGCGTGCGCAAGGCGTGGGCGGAGCAGAATCCGGATGCGCTGGCGGCGCTGCTGCGCGCGCTGCATCATTCGGCCCGCTGGTGCCAGAATCCGGCAAACCGCGGCGAGCTGGCCGCCCTCATGGCGCAGCCTTCCGTTCTTGGTCTTTCGCCGGCGCTGCAGATGCCGATCCTGACCGGACATGTCGCGCTGGGCGGTGGCGCGGAACTGACCGTTGAGGACTTCTTTCTTCCTTTCGGCAAGGCAGCGAATTTTCCATGGAAGAGCCACGCGCTGTGGTTCTATACGCAGATGGTGCGCTGGGGGCATGTCGCGCACACGCCGGAAAACCTCGCTATTGCCCGCGACTGCTACCGCCCCGATCTTTACCGGTCGGCGCTGAAGCCGCTCGGCGTCGCACTTCCCGGCGCCAATTCTAAGGTCGAGGGCGCGCTGGCGTCTGCCACACCCGTCGGCTCCGCCGGCGCTAGTCTGGTGCTCGGCCCCGATGGTTTCTTCGATGGCCAGATATTCGATCCCGACGAGATCGACGCCTACATTGCCGGGCAGAAATTGGCGCGCGCCGAAGCCTGATCATTTTCGCGCCATTCTTGTGCATTGCACAAAAATTATGCGTGCAACGGCGCTAATGAACAATCTTTGGCTTGCTCGCCCAGCGGGCCAGCGCGCCGACGGTTGTGGCATACCATTGATCTCATTGATGTTTGTCATCCATTCCGAAACTGGCACGGTTCCTGCTTTGCAATAGGCAGACTCTTCTCGGGGTCACGGAACAGGCGTCCAATGGCGGGCGCTACAGGCAAAGCTGCCGCTCAGGTCAACACGCGATCCCGGATGGACGGACGCGCGCGGCCTGGCCGGCGGCTTTTTTGTTTTGACCGAACACGCAATCGACGGCGCTGATCCCAAGCAGTGCCCAACGGGAGACGACGATGACGAAACGCATCAAGACTGAAGCCCCTTTCGAGGGCATGACCCGCCGCAATTTTCTGATGGCAAGTGCTGCCACCGCGGCAACGCTGGCGGCGGCGCGCGCGCTGCTGCCGTCTGGCGCCTATGCGGCGACGGCAGCTCCGGAAGTCACCGGCGCCAAGCTCGGCTTTATCGCGCTGACCGATGCAGCGCCGCTGATGATCGCCAAGGAGAAGGGCCTGTTCGAAAAATTCGGCATGCCCGATGTCGAGGTGCTCAAGCAGGCCTCCTGGGGCGCGACGCGTGACAATCTGATGCTCGGCGGCGAAGCCAACGGCATCGACGGCGCCCATATCCTGACGCCGATGCCTTACCTGATGCACACCGGCAAGGTGACGCAGAACAACCAGCCGATGCCGATGGCGCTCGTGGCGCGGCTGAACTACGACTGCCAGGCCATTTCCGTCGCCCAGGAGTATGCCGGCACCGGCGTCGGCCTCGACGCGTCCAAACTGAAGGACGCCTTCGCGGCCAAGAAGGCCGAAGGCAAGGAGGTGAAGGCCGCCATGACCTTCCCGGGCGGCACCCATGATCTCTGGTTGCGCTACTGGCTGGCCGCCGGCGGCATCGATCCCGACAAGGACGTCTCGACTATCGTTGTGCCGCCGCCGCAGATGGTCGCCAACATGAAGGTCGGCAACATGGACGTGTTCTGCGTCGGCGAGCCATGGAACGAGCAGCTCGTCCACCAGGGCGTCGGCTTCACCGCGGCCACAACCGGCGAGCTCTGGAAGGGCCATCCGGAAAAGGCGCTCGGCTTGCGCGCCGCCTTCATCGACAAGAACCCGAATGCCACCAAGGCGATCCTGATGGCCGTCATGGAAGCCCAGCAATGGTGCGAAGCCTTGGAAAACAAGGACGAGATGGCGGCCATCATCGGCAAGCGACAATGGATGAACGTGCCGACCGCCGATATCATCGGGCGCCTCAAGGGCGACATCAACTACGGCAATGGCCGCGTTGCCACCGGCACCGACCTCTACATGAAGTTCTGGAAGGGTGGCGTGTCCTACCCTTTCAAGAGCCACGACAGCTGGTTCCTCGCCGAGAACATCCGCTGGGGCAAATTCGCGGCGACCACCGACATCAAGGCACTGGTCGATCAGGTCAACCGCGAAGATCTGTGGCGCGAGGCGGCCAAGGACCTCGGCGTCGCGGCGGCCGATATCCCGGCGTCTTCGTCGCGCGGCGTGGAGACCTTCTTCGACGGCAAGATCTTCGATCCGGCCAACCCGTCCGCCTATCTCGACAGCCTCAAGATCAAGGCATCGGCCTGACGTCGACGACAAGCGGCGCCGTTGGCGCCGCCTGTCACTCCACGTGCTCAAGGAGCTTTTTGCGAAATGTCTATCCAAACCATCGAGGACAGCAAGGTGAAGGCGTTCCCCACGCCTGCCAAGCCCGCAGAGGTCATAGCTTTCACCGCCAAGATGAGGCGCCGCTTCGATCCCGCCGCGATCGCCGGCAAACTGGCGAGTACGCTGGTGCCGCCGGCAGTCGTTATCGCCGTCATGCTGGTCATCTGGCAGATCGCCTGCTCGTCGCCCAATGCCAGCTTGCCGCCACCGAGCCAGGTGTGGAACGAGGCCTACGATCTGATCGCCCATCCGTTCTTCGACTATGGTCCGCAGGATATCGGACTGGCCTGGCGAGTGCTGATCTCGCTGCAGCGCGTCGCCATCGGCTTCGGCCTGGCTGCAATCGTCGGCGTCGCGCTCGGCGCTCTAGTCGGCCAGTCGATCTGGGCGATGCGTGGCCTCGACCCTGTGTTCCAGATTCTGCGCACCGTGCCGCCGCTCGCTTGGCTGCCGCTGTCGCTGGCTGCCTTCCGCGATTCCAGCCCGTCGGCGATCTTCGTCATCTTCATCACCTCGATCTGGCCGGTGATCATCAACACCGCCGTCGGCGTCCGCAACATTCCAGAGGATTACCGCAACGTCTCCCGAATCCTCAGGCTCAACCAGCTCGAATTCTTCGTGAAGATCATGGTGCCGGCCGCGGCACCTTACATCTTCACCGGCCTGCGCATCGGCATCGGCCTGTCCTGGCTTGCCATCGTCGCGGCCGAAATGCTGACAGGCGGCGTCGGTATCGGCTTCTTCATCTGGGATGCCTGGAATTCGTCGCGGCTGCCCGACATCATCGTCGCGCTCGCCTATATCGGCGTCACCGGTTTTTGCCTCGACCGCCTGGTCGCGGCGGTCGGCGCCTTCGTCACCCGCGGCACAACGGCAAAGTGAGGAGAGAGCGATGACGGCCTACCTGAAACTCGACCATATCGACAAATCCTTCGCCCGCGGTGGCCAGGTCAGCGAGGTGCTGAAGGACATTCGGCTGACCATAGACAAGGGCGAATTCGTCTCGATCATCGGCCATTCCGGCTGCGGCAAGTCGACCTTGCTCAACCTGATCGCCGGGTTGACGAGAGTGTCCGCCGGCGCGGTCCTGCTCGAAGACAAGGAGGTCGACAGCCCCGGTCCCGAGCGCGCCGTGGTGTTCCAGAACCACAGCCTGCTGCCGTGGCTCACCGTCTACGAAAACATCAACCTGGCGGTGTCGAAGGTGTTCGGCAGCACCAGGACCCGGGCCGAGCGGCATGACTGGATCATGCGCAATCTCGACCTCGTGCAGATGGCGCATGCCAGGGACAAGCGTCCGGCTGAGATTTCGGGCGGCATGAAGCAGCGCGTCGGCATCGCCCGCGCGCTGGCCATGGAGCCGAAGATCCTGCTGCTCGATGAGCCGTTCGGCGCGCTCGACGCGCTGACACGCGCCCATCTGCAGGACGCAGTGATGGATATCCATTCCCGGCTTGGCTCGACGACGATCATGATCACCCATGACGTCGACGAGGCAGTGCTGTTGTCCGACCGCATTGTCATGATGACCAACGGCCCGGCGGCAACCATCGGCGAGGTGCTTCCCGTGCCGCTCGCCCGGCCGCGCCGGCGCATCGAGCTTTCCTCCGACCGGACCTTCCTGCGCTGCCGCGAGGCGGTGCTGAAGTTCCTCTACGAACGCCACCGCTTCGTCGAAGCCGCGGAATAAGGCCATGACCGAAAAACGCGTCATCATCGACAATTGGCAATCTGCATCGGCAATGGGCATTCTATCGCATTGCACAAATATTATGCTGCTGCGCAAGGCATTCTGACTAATCTTTGATCCGATGCTGGGCTTGGTCAAAAATCGCTCGGCTGCGATTCACATTGATTTCATTCGGTAATCTAGAGCGCTGTCGAATTGGCACGCTTCCTGCTTTTTAGAATGTAGGTCCGCAAGGGCCAAGTGACACGGCGTCCAATGGCGGGCGCCACAGGCAAAGCTGCCGCTCAGGTCATACGCGATCCCGGATGGACGGACGCGCGAAGACCTGGCCGGCGGCTTTTTTGTTTTTACGCGATCGACGGCGCTGGTCCCAAGCGGCGCCCAACCGGAGACGACGATGACGAAACGGATCGGAACTGGCGCGTCCCTCGCGGACTTCACGCGCCGCGATTTTCTGGCCAGCAGCGCGCTGACGGCGGCGCTGTTCACCGCCGCGCTCCTGCTGTTTCCCGTCGGCGCCAAGACGGAAAGCAAAGACCCGACCGTGGCGAACCCGGTCTCGTTGCACGCGCCGATGCCGCGCCGCTGATCATTCACCCACAAACATCCGCGGTGCCTCCCACGCCGCAAACCGGAGCCAGACATTGACTGCAAATCTCCCAGCCGCGCCCAGCCAGGACAGTGCTCCCCAGCAGGCGCTTGTGATGTCCACCATCGCCTTCACCGTCTGCTTCGCGGTGTGGACGATCTTTTCAATCATCGGCGTGCGTATAAAGCAGGACCTTGGGTTGAACGAGACGGAGTTCGGCCTGCTGGTCGGCACGCCGATCCTCACCGGTTCGCTCGTGCGCATGGTGCTCGGTGTCTGGACCGACCGTTTTGGCGGACGGCTGGTATACACCGCGACCATGCTTGCGGCGGCGGTCGCTACCTTCCTGCTCGCTTTTGCTCACACCTACGGACAGATGCTGGTCGCCGCGCTAGGCGTTGGGCTCGCCGGCGGTTCCTTCGCCGTCGGTGTCGCCTATGTCTCGCGTTTCTTTCCGGCCGGCAGGCAGGGCACGGCGCTTGGCATTTTCGGTGTCGGCAATGTCGGCGCCGCAGTCACCAAGTTCCTGGCACCGTTCGTGCTTCTCTCCTGGGGCTGGCAGTCGGTCGCGCTAATCTGGGCGGCAGCACTCGTCGTCATGGCCGCCGTCTTCTGGTTTACGACCGGCGACGATCCGGTCATCCGCGAGCGCCGTGCCTGCAAGGCAGCGCCCGCGAGAAGCTTCTTGCAGGAATTCGCGCCGCTCAAGAATCTGCAGGTCTGGCGCTTCGCCTTCTATTATTTCTTCGCCTTCGGTGCATTCGTCGCGCTGTCGCTGTGGCTGCCCCGCTACCTGATCGGCGTCTACGGCTTCGGGCTTGCGACCGCCGGCATGATCGGCGCGGCCTATTCAATTCCGGCAAGTATTTTCCGCGCCTATGGTGGCGTGCTTTCCGACCGGATCGGCGCCCGCACCGTGCTCTACTGGACCTTCGCTGTCAGTGCCGGCGCGACTCTCGTTCTGTCTCTCCCCTCGGCAGACTACGTCGTGCATGGCATCAGCGGGCCGATCGCCTTCCATTTCGAGATCGGCCCGCTCACCTTCATAGCCGTTGCCTGCGTGCTCGGCTTCTTCATGAGCCTCGGCAAGGCCGCCGTCTACAAGCACATCCCGGCTTACTACCCGCAGAGTGTCGGCGCGGTCGGCGGCGTTGTCGGCATGATTGGCGGGCTCGGCGGCTTTATCCTGCCAATCGCCTTCGGCGCGCTCAACGACCTCACCGGCGTCTGGTCGAGCTGCTTCATGCTGCTCTTCGTCATCGTCGCCACCTGCTTTGCCTGGATGCATTTTTCCATCCGGCGGATGGAGCGCACGGCGTCTGCCGAAGCTTCAGGCCTTTCCTACGCGGCTGAGTGAGACCGGAGTGGATCAGGATATGACCGAAAAACTCGTCATCATCGGCAACGGCATGGCCCCCGGGCGCATGCTGGAGCATCTCCTGGAAAAGGCGCCTGGGCGCTACCAGGTCACCATCTTCAACGCCGAGCCGCGCGTGAACTACGACCGCATCATGCTGTCGCCGGTTCTGTCGGGCGAAAAGGCCTATGAGGAGATCATCATCCATGGCGACGGCTGGTACATCAAGCACGGCATCACCCTCTACAAGGGCCACAAGATCGTCGCCATCGACCGGCAGGCAAAGACAGTCACCTCCGATCATGGCGTGACCGAGCCCTACGACAAGCTGGTCATCGCCACCGGCTCGGTGCCGTTCATCATCCCGGTGCCGGGCCACGATCTGCCGGGCGTGCTCACCTATCGCGATCTGGACGACGTCCGGGCGATGATGCTTGCCGCCCAGTCGCGGGCCAAGGCTGTGGTCATTGGCGGCGGCCTGCTCGGGCTGGAGGCCGCGGCCGGCCTCAACGCGCAAGGCATGGACGTCACCGTGCTGCACGTCATGCCGACGCTGATGGAGCGCCAGCTCGATCCCGCCGCCGGCTATCTCCTGCAATGCGCGGTTGAAGAACGCGGCATCAAGGTCATCACCAAGGCCAACACCCAGGCGATCACGGGCAACGGCAAGGTCGAGCAGGTGGAACTTGCCGACGGAACCATCATCCCGGCGACGCTGGTGGTCATGGCGGTCGGCATCCGGCCGAACGCCGCAATCGCCAAGGAAGCAGGCATCGCCGTCAATCGCGGCATCGTCGTCGATGCCGGCATGCGCAGCAACGATCCCGACATCTATGCGCTCGGTGAGTGCGCCGAGGTCAGTGGCCAGGTCTATGGGCTGGTGGCGCCGCTTTACGAAATGGCGCGCGTCGCGGCCAGCCAGCTTGCCGGCGACGAGAAGGCGGCCTTCGTCCATTCGGACACGCCGACCAAGCTCAAGGTCACCGGCATCGAGCTGTTCTCGCTCGGCGATTTCGCCGAGGGCGACGACCGCCAGGAAATCGTGCTGCGCGATGCTTCGGCCGGTGTCTACAAGCGGCTGGTGCTTAGGGATGACCGCATCATCGGCACCGTGCTCTATGGCGAGACGGCCGACGGCGCCTGGTTCAACGACCTCAAGAAGAAGCAGACCGACATATCGGAAATGCGTGACACGCTTATCTTCGGCCAGTCATACCAAGGAGGCGCCTCCCTGGACCCTATGGCGGCCGTTGCAGCCTTGCCGGATGATGCGGAAATCTGCGGCTGCAACGGCGTTTGCAAGGGAAAGATCACCGGCGCGATCACGGCCAAGGGCCTGACCTCGCTCGACGACGTGCGTGCCCACACCAAGGCGTCCGCTTCCTGCGGCTCCTGTACCGGGCTGGTCGAAAAGTTGATGGTGCTGACCATCGGCGACAAGTACAATCCGGCGGCTGTGCAGCCGATGTGCGGCTGCACCACGCTCGGCCACGACGAGGTCCGCCGCCTGATCAAGGCCAAGGGCCTGAAAACCATCCCCGCCGTCATGCAGGAGCTGGAATGGACCACTTCCTGCGGCTGCGCCAAATGCCGGCCGGCGCTCAACTACTATCTGGTCTGCGACTGGCCGGACGAGTATGCCGACGACTACCAGTCGCGCTTCATCAACGAGCGCGTCCACGCCAACATCCAGAAGGACGGCACCTATTCGGTGGTGCCGCGCATGTGGGGCGGCGTCACCAATGCCGCCGAACTGCGCGCCATCGCCGACGTCGTCGACAAGTTCGAGATCCCGATGGTCAAGGTCACCGGCGGACAGCGCATCGACATGCTCGGCATCCGCAAGGAAGACCTGCCCGCGGTGTGGGCCGATCTCGGCCAGGCTGGCTTCGTCTCCGGCCACGCCTATGCCAAAGGGTTGCGCACGGTGAAGACCTGCGTTGGTTCGGACTGGTGCCGCTTCGGCACGCAGGATTCGACGGGGTTCGGTGTCCGCATCGAGAAATTCATGTGGGGCTCGTGGACGCCCGCCAAGGTCAAGATGGCGGTCTCGGGCTGCCCGAGGAACTGCGCGGAAGCAACCTGCAAGGATGTCGGCGTGATCTGCGTCGATTCAGGCTACGAGATCCATTTCGCCGGTGCCGCCGGCCTCGACATCAAGGGCACAGAGGTGCTCGGCCTGGTCAAGACCGAGGACGAGGCGCTGGAGCATATCGTGGCGCTGACGCAGATGTATCGCGAGCAGGGCCGCTATCTCGAGCGCATCTACAAATGGGCCAAGCGCATCGGCATCGCCGAGATCAAGCGCCAGATCATGGACGATGGCGAGAAGCGCAAGGCCTATTTCGACCGCTTCGTCTTTTCGCAGAAATTCGCGCAGGTCGATCCCTGGTCGGAACGCGTCTCCGGCAAGGACAAGCACGAGTTCCGGCCGATGGCTTCGGTCGGCTTCGCGCAGGCGGCGGAGTGATCATGATGAACTGGATATCAATCGGCTCGATATCAGACATTCCGCGCCGCGGCGCGCGCTGCGTCGCCACGCCTCAAGGTAAGATCGCGGTCTTCCGCACGGCAGAGGACCAGGTCTTCGCCATCGAAGATCATTGCCCGCACAAGGGCGGGCCGCTCAGCCAAGGCATCGTCCATGGCGCGGCGGTGACCTGTCCCTTGCACAATTGGGTGATTTCGCTAGAGACCGGCAAGGCGCTCGGCGCCGACGAAGGTGCGGTGCGCACCATTCCGGTGCGGATCGACGGCGAGCGTCTGTTCATTGCGCTAGAAGCGCTGGCCAGTCGCGCGGCCTGAGCATGAAGATCGACGAAGCGCGCGAGGTGAGGACCACCTGCCCCTATTGCGGGGTGGGCTGCGGCGTGCTGGCGAAGGTCGCTGCGGACGGTGAGGTGACCGTCCGCGGCGACCCCGACCATCCGGCCAATTTCGGCCGGCTTTGTTCCAAGGGCTCGGCGCTGGCCGAGACGATCGACCTCGACGGCAGGCTGCTCTATCCGGAGATCCACGGTCGCCGCACCGGTTGGGACGAAGCGCTCGACCTCGTCGCGTCGACCTTCTCGCACACCATTGCCGAGCACGGCCCCGATTCGGTCGCCTTCTACGTTTCCGGCCAGTTGTTGACCGAAGACTATTATGTCGCCAACAAGCTGATGAAAGGCTTCATCGGCTCGGCCAATATCGATACCAATTCGCGCCTGTGCATGGCCTCATCGGTTGCCGGCCACCGCCGCGCCTTCGGCTCCGACATGGTGCCGGGCAGTTATGAGGATCTGGAACTTGCCGACCTCATCGTGCTGGTCGGCTCCAATCTCGCCTGGTGCCATCCGGTGCTCTACCAGCGCATCGCCGCCGCCCGTGAAAAACGGCCCGAGATGAAAGTGGTGCTGATCGACCCGCGCCGCACCATGACATCGGATCTCGCCGACATGCATCTGGCGATCGCGCCGGATGGCGATGTCGCGCTGTTCACAGGGCTGCTCGCCTATCTCGGCCAGCATAACGCGCTCGACCGCACCTATATCACGGCGCACACGACCGGCTTCGGGCAAGCCCTTTTCGCCGCCTCGGCGCTCGACCTTGCCGGTATCGCCGCTGCCACGGGCTTGAGCGAGGACGAGCTTGGCCGCTTCTACAGCCTGTTTGCCGCGACTGACAAGACGGTGACCGTCTACAGCCAGGGCGTGAACCAGTCGTCCTCGGGCACCGACAAGGTCAACGCCATTATCAACTGTCATCTCGCCACCGGCCGCATCGGCAAGCCCGGCGCCGGGCCGTTTTCGGTGACCGGTCAGCCCAACGCCATGGGCGGTCGCGAGGTTGGCGGCATGGCCAACATGCTGGCTGCCCATATGGAGATCGAAAACCCCGAACATCGCGACCGCGTGCAGCGCTTCTGGGACGCGCCGACTGTGGCCGAAAAACCCGGCTTGAAGGCGGTCGAGATGTTTCAGGCTGTGGCCGACGGGCGCATCAAGGCGCTGTGGATCATGGCGACCAACCCCGTCGATTCGATGCCGGATGCCGATGCCGTCGAGGCGGCGATCAAGGCTTGCCCGTTTGTCGTGGTGTCGGATGTGCTGGCCAAGACCGACACGGTCCGCCACGCCCATGTCCGCCTGCCCGCCGCAGCATGGGGCGAGAAGGACGGCACCGTCACCAATTCTGAGCGCCGCATCTCGCGCCAGCGCGCCTTTTTGGCCACGCCCGGCCAGGCAAGAGCCGACTGGTGGATCGTCGCCGAAGTGGCCAAGCGGATGGGTTTTGGCGAAGCGTTTTCGCATGCGTCGCCAGGGGAGATTTTTGCTGAGCACGCCGCGCTGTCGGCATTCGAGAATGACGGCGCGCGCGATTTCGATATAGGCGCGTACGCCGGGACCGATGGAGAAGACTACGACGCGCTGGTGCCTTTCCAATGGCCAGCGCCGAGCCCAGGCACCCCCCTCTGGCCTGCCGGCCATCTCCCCCTCAAGGGGGGAGATCAGCCTGCTGCTCGGCTTTCGCCAGTCTCCAAGGTTGATGAGTGGGCGCAGCCGGCAAAACCGCCAATCTCCCCCCTTGAGGGGGAGATGGCCGGCAGGCCAGAGGGGGGTGTTCAAGCTGGACGTAGCTCACCCAGCACCCGCTTCTTCGCCAATGGCGGCTACTACACACCCGACCGCAAAGCGAAGTTCATCGCCGTCCGCCCGACAGCGCAAACCCGCACCAGCCCGGAGTATCCACTAATCCTCAACACCGGCCGCGTCCGCGACCACTGGCACACCATGACGCGGACTGGCAAGAGCCAGCGCCTGTCCCAGCACATGGCCGAGCCCTTCGTCGAAATCCACCCGGCGGATGCGCAGCACTTCGGCATCGGCGATGCCGACATCGTGCGCGTCTCGACTGCGCATGGCGAGGTGCTGGTTCGCGCGCTGGTGACAGCGCGGCAGCGGCCAGGCTCGGTCTTCGTGCCGATGCACTGGACGGACCAGTTCTCAGCGCGCGCTCGCGTCGATGCGCTGGTGGCGCCCATCACCGATGCTATTTCAGGCCAGCCGGCTTCGAAGAATGTTGCTGCCCGCGCGGAACGCTTCGCTGCTGCCGCCTTCGGCTTCGCCGTGTTTGCCGAACGGCCGGCCTCGATCGACGCTGATTATTGGAGCCTCGCCCGCTGCGCCGCCGGCTGGCGCCTCGAGCTTGCGCTGGAAGCCGGCCGGGACTGGCCGGCTTTCGCAGGCTCGCTTTTCGGGACGGACGCGCAAGGCGAGACGCTCGCCTATCATGACGTCACCGGCGGGAACTATCGCTTTGCCCGCTTCGCCGGCAGCCGGCTGGCTGGCGCGCTCTATCTTGCGCCCAAGCCGGTCGCGGTGTCGCGCAGCTGGGCGGTGGAGCAGTTGAGCGCGGACCATGCCGATCGGCGCGGGCGGCTGGCGATCGTCGCCGGGCGGCCGGGCGGCAATCGCGCCGACCGGGGCGCCATCGTATGCTCCTGCTTCGGAGTTGGCGCCAATCAGATCGCGGAAGCGGTGCGCGGCGGCTGCAGCAGCGTCGAAGCGATCGGCGCCACCCTGAATGCCGGCACCAATTGCGGCTCCTGCCGCGCCGAGATCAGGACCATCATCGAGGCGCGACGCCTTCAAGCGGCGGAGTGATTGCGTCGAGGAACTCTGTCACGCCGGGCCTCGACGCTTACCAGCAATTTACAAACCATGGGCTACGAACGTCCTTATTCGATTCGTTCCGAACAGGACCCTCATGAGCAAAGCCCTCACTTCATTCGCATTGGTCGCCATATTGACGGCTTTGCTAATGGCGCTCAGCCTGGCAGTGGCCCAGCATGGCTATCCCTATGGTGCGATCGGCGCAAAACGCCTGGACGACGTCGCCGATGCCGGGACGTTTATCCCGCTTGCATCGGTCTATTTCTTCAGCGCGCTGCTGATGATGATCCTGCCGATCAGGGCCGCCAGCGTCGTCCTGACGAACGCCGCGGATGCGATCTTCTGGACAGTCGTCGTGTTGTTCGCAGCCATCATTGGCTGCCTCGCCGCCAGATGGGCTTTCGATCGAAGCAATATCCTGCCTGCGCTGCTGAACTGGCGCTTTCTGTTTGTCGCAGCAGTCGTCGGCTGCCATCTCTTCATGAACGAGCTGCGCCGCAACATCCTGCTGAGAAGTCTGTTCTTTGTCGTCTTCGCCGCAGCGACGCTGGCCTGCCTGTTCTGGTCGTTCACCATCTGAGAAACCCGTGCAGGCGTTGGCTTGACGGCTCAGTTCTTGTCGACCGGCTTCGAACGCATCCGCGACACCGTCTCGCGTTCGGCCCGCTTCGAACGCATCGGCGGCAGGCCGCGGTCGATCAGATCCATGTCTTCCAGCACCATGTCGCCCATGCGCTTGAAGGCGATGTCGAGCGCGCCGGCCCGGTGGGCGGAGCGCAGGAAGCCGGGCAGCGTGCGCACGGGATGATCCTGCGCCAGCGGCTCTTCCGGAAACACGTCGCTGGCGGCGACGATATGACCGCTGCGAACGGCCTCCATCAGCGCCGGAAAATCGACCACGCCGGCACGGCTGAGCAGGATGAAGGCGGCTCCTTTGCGCATTCTGGCAAACGCTTCAGCGCCGAGAAAACCCTGGTTTTCGCTGGTCACCGAAGCGACGACGAAAACGAAATCGCTCTCCGACAGGACCGTGTCGAGCGACGCCGGCTCGACGCCGTTCTCTATCAGGATCGACGGCGGCAGCCACGGATCGAAAACCTTGGTCCGCGTGCGAAAGCCCGACAGCAGCCGGTTGAGCGCACGGCCGAGATCGCCGAAGCCGATGATGCCGACATCCGCGCCGGAAAGAAGTCGCGCCGTCCGGTTGCCGTCTCCGCCCCACAGCTCCTTGCCCTGCCGGAAGGCGAGATCGGCATCGACGATGTCGCGAGCGAGGTTGAGCGCCATGGCAAGGCCGAGCTCGGCAACGGGTTCGGCGAACACCAGGCCGGTGGTGACGACATGGATGCCGCGCGTAAACAGCGTCTCATACGGCATGTTGATGATGAGGTTGCTTTCGACATTGAAGACGCAGCGCAGCGCCGTCATTCTTTCCAGCGTCTCCGGCGCGATCGGCGGCTGGCCGACAATGTAGCGCGCCTCGGCGAGCACGTCGGCCGGCAGGGCGGCGACGCCTTCGGGCGACGTTTCGACGATACGGTATTTGGCACGGAATCTCGCCAGTGCCTCAGGTGTGAAAATCAGGTCGAGCGTGCGTGGCTCGGGCGCGCTGATCACCAGCGGCAACGCGCTGTCGGACATGGCAGTTCCTCCCGGCGCGATCCGCGTCGCACCACATTAGAATCAAATTTTGCCGCCGCGACACCTAAGCAGGCTTGCGGGGCTTCGCCATGCTTCACCTGCATAGGTTTTTGTTTGTCGCAGGTTTTTATCGGAAAACCGTGGGACACTTTTCCGAAACCTGCTTATCACATGCCTGTCGAGGAGGAGAACTTTGTCGCCGGCGGCCTTGCGGTGTGGCGGCCGGTGGTCCAGATAGACGGCAATCGAAGGACGACAAGGAAGATAGCGACATGATCCCGATTCGTAAGAACCTCATCGATGGCGAGTGGGTAGGCGATGCCGGCTCCCGCAACATCAACCCGTCCAATCTCGACGACGTGGTCGGCGAATATGCGTCGGGGGGCGCCGAGCAGGCCCGGCAGGCCATCGCGGCGGCGAAAGCGGCATTTCCGGCATGGTCGCGATCGGGTCTGCTGGCACGCCATGCGGTGCTGAGGAAGGCGTCGGATGAGATCACCGCGCGCAAAGATGAAATAGGCCGGGCGCTGGCGCGCGAAGAAGGCAAGACGCTGGTCGAGGGCGTTGGCGAGACCGTGCGCGCCGCCCAGATCTTCGATTTCTTTGCAGGTGAGGCGCTGCGCCTGTCGGGCGAGCAGGTTCCAAGCGTGCGGCCGGGCGTCGGTGTCGAGATCACGCGGGAGGCGGTCGGCGTCGTCGGCATCATCACGCCGTGGAATTTCCCGATCGCTATCCCGGCGTGGAAGATCGCACCAGCCCTGGCCTACGGCAACACCATCGTCTTCAAGCCGGCCGAGCTGGTTCCGGAGAGCGCCTGGACCATCGTCGACATCCTGCATCGCGCCGGCCGGCCGAAGGGTGTGCTCAATCTCGTCATGGGCAAGGGTTCGGTGGTCGGCCAGGCCATGCTCGACAGCCCTGACCTCAATGCCATCACTTTTACCGGCTCGGTCGGCACCGGCAAGCGCGTCGCTGCCGCCAGCGTCGAGCACATGCGCAAGTTCCAGCTCGAAATGGGTGGCAAGAACCCGCTTGTCGTGCTCGACGATGCAGATCTTGCCGTCGCCGTCGACTGCGCGATTAATGGCGCATACTTCTCGACCGGCCAGCGCTGCACGGCATCGTCCCGCCTGGTCGTGACGGACGGCATCCATGACCGCTTCGTCGACGCGATGAAAGATCGCCTGGCCAAGCTGGTCGTCGGCGACGCTCTCGATGCGAAAACCCAGATCGGACCGGTGGTCGACCAGAGCCAGTTGAAACAGGACGAAGACTATATCGCCATCGGCCGCCAGGAAGGCGCCGATCTGGCCTTCGGCGGCGAGCGGCTCGATCGCGAAACCCGGGGCTTCTACCTGCAACCGGCGCTGTTTACGCAAGCCACCAACGCCATGCGCATTTCACGCGAGGAGATCTTCGGACCGGTCGCCAACGTCATCCGCGTCAAGGACTATGACGAGGCGCTGGCGGTGGCCAATGACACGCCGTTCGGGCTGACGTCGGGCATCTGCACGTCGAGCCTCAAGCACGCCACACATTTCAAGCGCAATTCGGAGGCCGGCATGGTGATGGTCAATCTGCCGACGGCGGGCGTCGACTTCCATGTGCCTTTCGGCGGACGCAAGGGATCGAGCTACGGTCCGCGCGAGCAAGGCCGCTATGCGGCGGAGTTCTACACTACGGTGAAGACCGCCTATACGTTCGCCGGCTAATAAAGCCGGCAGAGCGGGTGCACGGGCGAGCATGCCCGTGCCCACGTTGCAACGGCGCTGATGCCTGGGCTAATGCTTGCAGATGGGCAGGTTTCGTCGGCTAAAGCTCTTGCAAAAGGCGGTTCATTCCGCCGCGCTGCCCTTTCTTCGCGTTCCGCCGCTGTTATGGTCTAAGGGCATCGGGCAGTTTTGCGATTTTGCCGGTCCACGCTGGTATCGATACGCACCGACCGAATCGGCACAGACGGAGGCCTTCTTCCGCAAGCACTATAGCGGTGCATATGGCGTGGTCTGGCTACGCCTGAGCACCCGGGCCAGGGAATTGCGTGTCTGCGATCTCGACACTTTCGTGGAAGTGGCCCTGCCGACCATCAAGGCGCCGTTCGTGCTGGTGACAACGGATGGCGATGCGTCGGTGCCGTCAAATCTCGCGAAAAATACCGTCGATCGGCTTCTCGCCAATCCTTTCCTGGTGTCCTGGTACAGCCAGAACTGCGTCGGCGATCACCCCAAGCTCAAACCTTTCCCGATCGGCCTCGATCTTCACACCATGCGTGGCTTTACCACGCCCGGACAGCTTGCGAGGCTTCTCGAAACCATTCGCCTTCGGCAGGACGCGCCGGACCGTCGCCCGCTCAGAATATTCTGTGATCTCAACTTGAGCAGGGGTCCCAGGGAGCGACGGGATCTGGTCGATGCCCTGAAGGGGTGCCCGCATGTTGATTTTCTTGACAGGCGGCTATCGCAGCACTCGATCTGGGAGCGCTATTCACAGTACCCGCTGGTCGTTTCGATGGCTGGAAGCGGCCTCGACTGCCACAGGACGTGGGAACTGCTGTATCTAGGCTGCATCGTGGTGACCAGGACGTCGCCGCTCGATCCTCTCTATGAAGGGCTGCCCGTCATCATAGTCGACGATTGGCGGCAGGTTCGGGACCCCGAAATGATGCGACAATGGGTCAGCCAGGTCGCGCATCTGACCGATCGCGATTACGTCTGGCAAAGGCTGCGGCCGCGAGCCTATCTGGAACCGATCCGGCAGGAGCTCGAACAGCGTCGATCGGCCTTAATCACCACGGAACGTGGAGTATCTCAAGCTTGGGGAGACCGACGGGCCTGATGCCCAGATCGTTGGCGAGGGCGCCAAAGCCTTCGGTTTCGATGAGATCGCGGTAGGGAATTTCCGGGAATCGAAGACCGCCACGATGCAAGGCGGCGTCGACAAGAAGCATGGTTCCGCCGACCCCATCGAGACCGATGCTTTCGAGATGCCGAACATCGCTAAGGTGAAGGCGGCCTATGGAATAGGCAGGCGGCTGGTAAAGGCCGCCGCGTATTTCACGATAGTAGCGATAGTTCTTTTCCGGCTGGGTGGTGACGAAACTGTTGAGGTCGAAGCTGTCGCCGCCGGCGATCTTCACGCAGTTGGGAACCGCGATCCGATGCCCGCTTCCGATCAGCCGATTCACGACATCGCTTGGAAATCGCCACACATCGATGTCGATCCACAGCGCCCAATCGTCGTCCGCATCCAGCCCATGATCGATCAGGTGGTTGCGCACCTTGGCAATGGCGCCCCGTCTCTCGCGTTGCTGTCGCGGTTTCGTTCGCTTCGCCCGATCGAGGCGCGTGCCCAGACGCTTTTGCAGCAGGACGACGCCACGATAGCTGCCGGCAAGCGGCGCCACTGCCGCCTGCAATCTTTCCCAGCTTCCGTCCGAACTGTCGCCCTCGCAGAAGACCAGCTTGATCCTGTCCTTAGGGTAGTCGAGCGCCTGCAGCGCATCGAGGAACGGCTGGATATGGTCGGCGGCATCGCGCAGCGGCACCAGAATGGCGAGATTCGGGCCTGACGGCGGCGATGCCGAAAGCGCCGCCTGGCTGACGCTCGCTTTCGCCGCGGCCTCGTCCAGATGTGCGCCGCGTGTCAGATGGTGCCACAGCCGGTAGGCGTGGTTGCGGACTTTGTCGCGCCGCCGCGTTGCCGGCCGCGCCGTCCACCATGTGCCCGCCCAGTGATGGATCGACAGCGTCAGCGCTCCGCTGCCGGCTGGCATGTCCGTGCGCCCGGCCGAGTCCACCGGCGTGAACAAGGAGGAGCCGTGTATGGCGAAGGCCGCCTGGTCGCCATAGCCGAGCTGCGCGGAGGTCAGCACACAGGGGCCTGTCGCGTCGAGCGCTTCCTTGGCATGGACCAGCCCCGGCAACAGCGACAAGACCTGCAGCCAGAAGGGATGCCGGGGCGGGCTCGCCATCGTGCCGTTGAACAGCAAATAGGGCAGGCCGCGAAACTTTGCCTGGACGAGCGCGTGCGTATCCGGTTCCTTACAGAGCACGATCCGATCCTCGTTCATGATCGGATCGAAAGCGGCGACGCATTCGCAGTCGATGTCGGCGTAGACGCCGCCAAAATGGTACAGGAGCAGATAGCGTGCCGCATCGGCGCGCAGCACACCATGTGAATAGCTGCAAAAGATCGACAGGAAATCCGGATAGTGCTCGGCGATGAACTCGAGCAGCCTCCGGTCGCTCCAGAACATCGTCGTCCAGCCGGGATGGTGCCGTTTCCAGCTTTCGACATACCCCTGGAAGCGGGCAGGGACGCTGTCGGTCTTCCACGTCTGGTGCAGGATGGGCGGGATCATCGGGGGCTCATCGATCGGTGATTGAAAAAGCGTGGGTGTCATGTGCCGGCATCGTCCAGCCCAAAGCCGCCGCGGACGGCATTGCGGACGGCTTCAGGGCCGAACCTGGACCATGCCGCTTGATGCGCGCGAGCGCGCTGGCTCGCCATGCGCCTGCGGTCCAGACAAAGTTCGATGGCCATGTCGGCAAGCCTTTCATCCGAATCCGATAGAAGCACCTCTTCATTGTCGACCAGGTCCAGGCCCTCGACCGCCAGCGGCGTCGCAATCACCGGAATGCCCCAGGCCATTGCTTCGAGAGCCTTGATGCGCGTGCCGCCGCCTGCCGAAAGCGGGATGATGCTGACATGCGCGCGCGACAGCAGTGGCCCCATATCGTCCGGATTTTCGACGAGGTCCACGCCTTGCAGTCCGGTCAGAGCTTTCACGGCCGGCTTGGGGTATCGGCCGGCGAGAACCAGTCTTGCGGTCGGCAGTCTTTGCCGGATGCGCGGCAGGATGGTGGCGGCCAGCCGCTCGGCGGCATCGATGTTTGGCTTGTATCCGAGATGCCCGACAAACAGGATCATCGGAAAGCCCCCGTCGGTCGCGGCCTCGACCGGCAGGTCGACGGGGCTGTCTTCGAAACGAGGGATGCCGTTCGGCACGATGTCGATCGGCACCTTGCGCGGCGAAAGTGCCGCTAGTCTTTCGTGGTCCTGCCTCGAGCAGACCCAGGCTCTGTCGACGATGGCGAGCGCCTTTCTTTCGAGGCGCCTGACGCCAAAGGCGGCGGCGATGGCAGGCATCGATCTTGCATCGTCGGCGCGATGCAACTGTCCCGCCAGGTCCGACTCGACATTGTGCATGTCGAGAATGAGCTGCCCGGCCAATGGCCGCAAGGGCCGCAGCAGTTTGAACAGCCCAATGCCCTCGACCACGATGCTGTCGGGGGAGAATTCGCGAACGATAGCCTCGAGACGCGCCAGCGCGGAGCGAGGAATTCGGTTCTCGGCACGGATCCTCCACCAGCCGATCGAAGCCGTGCGGGCTTCCCCCTCGATGGTCAAGGCAGCCGTTTGAATGCGGGGATCGGCCGGTTTCGACGGATCGGCCTGCGGCCGGATCGAGACAAGGCAGACTGGCCCGAATTCTGCTGCGGCCACGGCGTTGCGATGGTTCCTGAGATCCGCGCCCGAGGCTGGAGGGAAAGCCGGATCGTAGGACAGCACCAGCGTGCGCCGCTCTTTACCGTGGTGGGGGGTGGTAAACCTTGCATCCGGACTGCGTTTTTCAGTCATTGCTCCGAAGTGGATACGGGCGCTGTACTGCAATGCCTTCCAGCTCCGGCCGGATGCTTTGTGGGCGCGAACGGCCCGCATCATGCCCGCCGCGTCGGCGTATCTTTTGTGCTTGATGAGCTGCCGTGAAATCCGCTGCGCGATCCAGGACTTTCGCCATTGAAGGGCCTCCCGCTCGACGCCCGATCCAGCCAGCCGGTCCAGTTCGAGCGCAATGGCAAGAAACGTCCTGCGCGGCGCAAGAATGAAACGCTGCGCCATTCTCGTTTCGTCGTGATGGTAGAGCAGCACTGGAGCCGAGACGATCGCCACATCGAAGCGTGCGAGCAGCGCCACCCAGTAGCATGTGTCTTCGTCGAGGCCGATCGCTTCCGGAAAGCGGATCGTGGCCGTCGCCGATGTCGCGACCAGCGCGCTTCCCATGGCGATCGGCCAGAGCTCGTTGAGAAGATATCGCTTGGTGTTTTGGGCTCTGTCGCTGGTGTATCCGTGCGGGGTCTTGAGCTTGTCCGGCCGCCCGTTCGTGCGACGGATGCTGGCCCCGATCGACAGGCCAGCTTCGGGATTGCGCAGGAGCGCGTCATATAAAAGCGACAGGCCTCCCTCCATCAACTCGTCATCCGCATCGAGGAAGAATATGGATTTGCCCCTGGCCCGCGCAATTCCGACATTGCGCGCAGCACCGGCGCTGCCGAGGTTGACGCTGACGACCTCCAGCGGCAATCCGTATCGTTGCGCGCTTCCGATCGCGGCAGACGCGGTCTGATCGTCGGAACCGTCATCGACCAGAAGGATCTCGCCGATCAGATCTCTGTCTGAGATCAGGCTGCGCAGCGTCGCATCGATCGTCGCGGCAGCATTCCTTGCCGGGATGACGACCGTGACGTCCAATCGCGTTTCCTCTGATTTACTCACTGCCGCTCGAAAAAACCGCGGTTTCGCACACGATCATAATAATGCTTGAGCAGCGAGACCGGGCGCAACGAAAGACTGGCGAGGTTCTCGACCAGCTGCGGTTTGACATCGAACGGCGACTGGTTCTCCAACCAGCTATAGGAGGATCCGTCCTTCAGCACCGAGGGACTGCCGACCACGTAACCGCCAAGCGCCTTGGCATGGCCGACCCGACGCATGCCGAAATGCAGGCTGGATGACACGGTCGGTTCACGTGTCCTCAGATAGACGTGGAAGCCGTTGGGCGACCTTGCGACCGGTGTGTGCTTTGCAATTTCACCATGGATGCCGAACCAGCCGCGATATGCGGCGGCGTTGTCGAAATCCAGGATCAGCAGGTTGGAAAATCCTCCCAATATGCCGACATTTCCGGCGAAGTCTCGAAACCAGCGCTCGATGTCTCCGCCGGTCGGTGGTTTCTGCGACAGCTGGAACGCAATGGAACAGAAGGCGAGTTCCTTCAGATCCTTGCGCCGGGTCTGTAAATGCAGCGGATCATACCCCATGGCCTCGAGGTCGAGATGCTTGCCGCCGGCACGAAGCGGCAGGCATATGTAGCCCTGCGCCAGCAGCCGGACCGCATAGTCGGTCTTTATTTTAGGCAACATCCAGAAATGTTCCGCCCCGTGCAATTTCACTTCAATCTTCTTTAGCCGAATAGCACTTTCGTCAAGCGTTCGATGCGGCGCGGTCGCCTGGCGCCTGCCAGGTTGCGAGCGATCCCTGTTGAATCATCCGACATGGTGGCCGGCCTGGGCAGCGGCGGCGGGCTGCGACAGCCAGCCGCCGCTGAACCCGGCCTTGCTCAGGCCGCGACGGATATGCGGGCTCGACCGCATCAGGTCCCAGATCAGGCGCGAGCGGTGGTTTTCGATCATCAGCACGGCGATACCCTGGTCCAGTCCGTAATGCGCATCCGATATCCAGCCGCTCGGCCCGAACTTCCGCCGGTTCGCCAGCGTCGGGTTGAAGCCGCTCGGCATCCTGAAGCCGTCGATCACCTCAGGATGGCGTTCTCTGAGATGGCGCAGCGCCGGCAGGCAGATTTCCGGCGCGAAGGGCAGCGATGCCAGATACGACCACGGCGCTATCGTTCCGTCGTCGGGGCCGAACGGCGCGCCGCGCGCCGCATAGCCGGAAAATTTGCGCGGCCGCCGCTCGATCCGCGCGCGGAAGTTGCCGGGTCCGTCACCCGCCGAAAGGCCCCAAAGTCCTTCGCCGTAGCCGTCATAGCCGGAGGGGTTGTGCCGCGCATAGTCCCGGTGAAGGTAGGTCGCGCGGCGGCTGTTTTCGAAATAGTCCGAGTTCTTTTCCCGCATGAACGCATCCCGTATGCCGTGGAAGTCGATCCAGGCATGCGAGAACTGGTGCATGAACAGCGGGCCGCCATAGAGCACGTCGTAGCCGTAGATGTTTTCCCACTGATATGTCGCCGTCCAGCCGGCATAAATGTCGTCCGAGGCTGGCTTGTCGGGGGCGGCCATTGCCAGAACGTAGAGCACCGTCGCTTCATTGTAGCCTTCCCAGCCATAACGCAGAAAGCCACTCTTCGGCTTCCAGCCCTGCCGCAAGGTCGAATTGCTGGCTTGCGCCCATCGCCAGTCGACGCGCCGGTAGAGCACTTCCGCCAGTTCGCGGATTTCGGTTTCTTCGTCATTGTCGCCCGTGAAATAGGCGCCAGCCACGAGCACGCCGGCCATCAAAAGCGCCGTGTCCACCATCGACAATTCGCATCGCCAGGCGCGCAGGCCGGTCTGCATGTCGAGGAAATGGTAATAAAAACCCTTGTGGCCGGTGACGCCGTCGCCATTGCCTTGCCGGCTGTTCCAGAAGAAGCGCAGTGCGACAAGCGTCAGCCTCACGGCTGCGTCTCGCGTCATCCAGCCACGCTCGACCCCGACCGGATAGCAGGACAGGGCGAAGCCGACGACCGCAATGCTTGCCGGCCAATTTGGCCGCGACGTGTCGGCGACCAGCCCGTTCTCCGGGTTCACGGTTTCCAGGAAATAACCGAAGGCCGCGCGCTGGAAGCGGTCGAGCAGATCTTCATCGGACAGTGGAGGTTCGACCCTAAGCAAACGACGTGAACTCCAGTCGGCCGGCGGCAGATCGCGCCTGACGTGCTTCAATAGGTCGCCCGGCCGCCGGAGACGTCGAAGACGGCAGCCGTCGTGAAGGAGCATTCCTCGGAAGCGATCCATGAGATCAGTGCCGCCACCTCCTCGACCTCGCCAAACCGCGCCATCGGTATCTTCGACAGCATGAAGTCGATGTGCTGCTGGCTCATCTGCTGGAAAATCGCGGTGCGCACGGCCGCCGGCGTGACGCAGTTCACCGTCACCTTGGTCTTGGCCAGCTCCTTGCCCAGCGATTTGGTCAGGCCGATCACTGCCGCTTTTGACGTGCTGTAGGCTGAGGCATTCGGGTTTCCCTCCTTGCCGGCGATCGAGGCGATGTTGACGATCCTGCCGTAATTGCGCTCGAGCATATGCGGAACCAGCGCCTTGTTGCAGAAGAAGACGCCGTTGATGTTGATGTCGATGACCCGGCGCCAGTCCTCCACCGAATAGTCCCAGGTCGTCATGTTCGGTCCGGTGATGGCGGCGCTGGTGACCAGGATATCGACCGCGCCAAGGGCATCGATCGTCCGCCGGGCGGCCTGTTCGACCGCCACGGGATCGGCGACGTCGACAGTCACGCCATGCAAATCGGCAATGACAGCCTTGGCCTGCTCGATCTGGGTGGGTTCGCGATCCCAGACACAAACGCGTCCGCCCTCTTCAACGATTCTCTGCGCGACAGCCAGGCCGATGCCGGAGGCGCCACCGGTGATCACGGCCGATCGTCCGGCAAACCGTCCCGCAAAACTCATCGTCATGTGCTCATCCTCCCAATCGGCGGCAAATGTGAAGTCAGCGACGGAGAAGTTCAAGCCGGAGTCTGGAGCCTCCGAACAGCTTCGTGGTGGGCCAGGAGCAGGCGGTTGAGAAGCCCCTCCTGGCCGCTACCTCTCCATATAATACTGGGGCTGCGGTCGCGGCGAGGCGGCAGGGCCGTTCGAGCGGCTCCCATGCGCACAGTTCAAACGTTCTTGATCGACTTCCAATGGCTCAGCCGCTCTGCGATCAACTCCACGCGCCGCTGATTGTCACGCCCGTCCAGGATGCTTAAGTCCTCAGGATCGGCGCGCAGATAGACACCGGAGGTGCGCGCGTTCAGTTTTGGCGGTGTGTCGGCTCGTGTGGTGAAGTACCCGGACGCGCGATCGGCGGACTCCAGCCGGATCTCTCCTGTCCCGTACAACTGCGACGCGTTCGCGTCCAAGGGTCGTTCTCCATTCCAAAAGTAGAAGATGCCGGGAGGCTCCTTTCTCTCCTTTACCGCTTCGCTCCAGTATCTGGCTGACAGACTGCCATTCTCTTGCCATGAGCGGCCGGTTAGCTCCAGCGCGCCATCGCGGTCTCGCGAGATACGCAAGAGGCTCACGGCGGACGGCTCCTTTACGGTTCGTTCCGACAAGGAAAATTGCCACCAAAGGCCCTCTATCCGGGCAACGCGACTTTCATTCTCGATCGCATTCCGAAGCTTTTGGTTGATCGCCCTCATCTCCGCGCCGGTCGTCGCCTCGCCATACCTTACGGAGGTGAGGCCGAGGAGATCGCTTGGAAGCTTGGAGCCATTGGCATGGAGGATGAACGTCCGGCGCATTCCAAGGACTCCGCCGAAAAGGCCGGCCTCGAAAACCACATTGTCTCGTGGAGAAGCTTGAGCGGATGCCGCCGCAGACGATGCCGGCTGGCTCACACTGGTCCAATCGTCTTGAGCGAACACGAAAGCGGCGAAGTCGACTTCACGCGTAAGCTCGAGGAGGCGCCCCAGGGTGGTTGTCCCAGGATTGAAGGACGTCGTCCAGGGTTCCACATGCGCGATGTCTTCAAGACCGCGTGTCAGCGCCTGCAGCAGTTTCTTCTGCTTCCCCGACGAGCCCAGGAAGATTCGAGGTTTGTCCATCCGTTTGCTCCAACCCAGCAGATCGGGGGACCAGCGTCTGCCAATTATCCTGCGGTCATTGGTCTGATTGTCCCCGACATAGGGTACGCGGAGGGTCTCATTTATTGCAACGGATGCAATGAATGCCGGCTGCTATTTTTCGTCAGGTGCTGGAAGAAAAACAGTTCCGCGGTGGTGATGCCAAACCGCTCATAAATGCGGCGGCGATGGTTCTTGACAGTGCCGACGGTGATGCTCAGCCGTTAGGCAATGTTTGCGGCCACAGCTGGCTGCGCGCTCGGTTCTTGCCCGGCCTATCGGTCTTTCACCGCTCGCCTTGGGCATCCTTATGGCTGTTTTTGCCTCATTTGGGTGACAGGCTGCGGGGGATGGGTTATATTGCACTGCACAACGGAAGCGCCCGCGCTTGGCGCGGCGGCAAATCGGCATTGAACTGCATGGACGGGAATCCGCTACCGAGATGAAGATTCCAAAATCTCTGTTGGTCGACCCGGAGAAGAACACGGCCTACGGTACATTTGCTGTTGCCATCTCCATTTGGGCGTTCTCCTACTCCTCCGTCTTCGGCCAGATCCTGATCCTGGCCTATTATGCGGTCTGGCTTCCCCTCATCCTGGTGGACTACCGGCGGCTGTTGCGACATGCCGCCAGCGCATGGCTCCCGCTGGCGTTTGGCATCTACGTCTGCCTGTCGGTGTTCTGGTCGGATGCTCCCGGCATCACGTTGAGGACGGCAGTCCAGTATTGCTCCCATATCGCCTGCGCCTACATCGCGGCGCGCACCGTCAGCGTCCGGACGTTGACGATAGGCTCGCTGATCGGGATTTTTCTCGTCCTGCTCTATTCGCTCATGGTCGGGGGTTATTCCTATGACGTTCTCGACGGGACGTACAATTTCGTCGGCGCATTCAGCTCCAAGAACCAGATCGGCTTTGTCGCATCGCTGGGTGTCTACTTCTGCGTTGTCTTCCTGGCTTTTCTCAGGCGCGGCCGAATAAGCCTTTTCTTGACGGCGCCCGTCGTCGCCCTGTCGGCCTATCTGCTGGTCATTGCGCATTCGGCCACCTCTATGGCTTCGATACCGGCAGTTCTCGCTCTGGTGGCTCTGCTTGCCATGGCCAAGAAGCTTTCGCTCCGCTATCGACGGGTGATTTTCCTGGTCGGCACATGCGGGCTGATCGCGGTCACCCTGGTTGCCTTTGCGGGACTTCTGGATTTCGTCCTTGGCGTCTTCGGAAAGGATTCCACGCTCACCGGACGAACCTATCTCTGGGAGCAGGGCTGGGAGGCGGCGCAGCAAGCGCCGATCCTCGGCGTCGGCTATGCGGGCTATTGGGTGCAGGGTTTTGCCGAGGCCGAGCGGCTTTGGAACGAATTCTACATCACGACCCGATCAGGCTTCCACTTCCACAATACCTATATCGAAGCCCTCGTCGAGCTTGGCTATGTCGGGGCGACGCTGATTTCGCTGATCATCGTGCGCACGCTGTGGGGCCACATATCGGCGTTGATATTCAGGACGTGGCAAGCCGAGTCTGTGATTCTTGCCGGCGTGATGGTGCTTCTGTTCATCCGGTCCTTCGTCGAGGTCGAGACCCTCAACCCCTACATCATGGGCTCCTTCCTCCTGTATTACAGCTACTTCAAGCTGGTGAGGGTGTTAGTCGCCCGTCCCCGGTGGACCGCGGCCAACCTCGCGGAACCAGAAACCGCAAGGGGCTAAGCAAAGCGCTAAATGTCACCTAGAGCAATTCCAGGAAAAGTGTGCGCGGTTTTCTGTCCGGAATTGCACGAAAACAAACAGCTCTAGCTTTTCGTCTATCAAAATGAGATCAAAAACGAATATAATCTTGGGGTGCCACAATTTCGCGAATTATTCGGGCAGGATTTCCTGCAACCAAGCTTCGTGGCGGTGCACTTTTGGTGACCACAGAGCCGGCTCCAATTACGCTATGATCCCCGATTTCCACCCCAGGCAGGATTATTGAATTTCGGCCTATCCAAACATTGTCACCAATTAGGACAGCTTTCGCTTTAACACCGGCACCATCTTCGACCTCATGATAGTTTGAGTCTTGGATTACTACCGAATCGCCAATAAGGCATCTTTTTCCGATGCTTACTGCGACTGATGCGTCGATCATGACTCCGCTGTTTATAAAAGATTTAGAGCCAATTGACAGGCTTGCGTTCCGGCGTGCATGAAACCAGGAACGTGACCCCAGCCCTCGAAACGAAACGCGAGAGCCAAATCTAAAATTGCCTTTTCCTGCTATATGAGGCGAGACTCCAAGCACCGAGACTCGATCGGATATTTCGATACCTCTCATTACCCAAATGAATGTAATGATTGTGCCTTTAATATACCTTCTAGCACGATAGATATTCACTACGCTTCCCCCACGGATAGCCGCTCCTCGCCGAGGAGCGTGCATCTATGCGGACGGCCTTGGCGTGACGCTCCCTTTGAGCGTCAGCTGACCTCGGGGTATTCGATTTCTCGAAACGGCCTATTGGCTAGCCATCGGCGCCAACTTCACCTTGATCACGTCCCCGGGCAGCACGGGCGTGTCTTCGCTGGCGGCGATTTCGCTGCTCTTTCCGTCGACCACCCGAACCAGGCCAAACGACATTGTTGGCTCTTCGCCGTCGCGATAGCGTTGCAACGCCGGGTTCCCCGACATGGCTTCGGCCATCAGGCCTGTTTGCATGTTCATCTTGAGCATTGTTTGACTGAGATCGGCTTCTGCCTGTTGCCGATCGGTGGCGAGGCCCGCATTCTGGGTGTTTTCCAGATCGATGGCGTCCTGATTGGCCTTGCTGATCGACTGCTTGGCGGTGAGGATGGCCGTTTCGTAATCCAGGATCTGGCCTTCCAGGTCGGCGATCGTTTGTTGCGAAGTCAGAACCCGCGTATTGACGACAAGGCCCTTTTGCGCCAGCGAGCCGATGCCGCTCAGCTGTTCCTTTGCCAGGTCGACCTGCCGCTGCTGGTTGACGATCTTTTTCTGCAGCGAATCAATCTCGCTCTGCAGCAGCGTCTTCAAATCATCGAGCGCCTGAAGGCGCAGTTTGAGATTCTTTTGATCGGCCGTCAGGATCGCCATCTCGTCGGCAACGATGCTTGCCAGTTTCGGATCGTCGGCCACCTCCTTCGGCACGTCGAACGTCGACTTGTCCGCTATCTCCGCTTCGATGCGCGCGCGCCTGACGATCAGCCGGACCCGTTGGTCTTGGAGAACGTCAAAATCGCCCTTGGCATTGATCATGTCGCGGTCGTACCGCTGTCCTTCGGGGCTCCGTCGGACACCGCCGGCGATGCTCATCGCCCTGAGCACGGTCAGGTCCGGCACGTAAGGATACTGACCGGGCGTCTGGACCTCCCCGGAAATGTAGAACGGCCTGTACTGCGCCATTTCGACGGAGGCTTCCGGCCGGTCCGCCAGAGCGAGCTTGCGCTGGAGCGCCTGGCCGATCGCTGCCGCGACCTCGGACGTGGTCTTGCCGGATGCCGGCATTTCGCCGACGAACGGCACGGACAATGTTCCGGCAGGACCGACCGTGTACTCTCCGTTGACGGCCGTCCAGTCGCGGAACGTGCCTTCAACGGTCTGCCATTCGGCCACGCGGATGGTCAGCTTGTCCTGCGATCCCAGGCGGTACTCGTCGGCGGTGGCGAGTTGGGGAACGGCGAGCGTCAGCGTGAGGCAAGCAGCCATAAGCCGCATCCGTCGCATGTGATTGCTGACAGTGCCGGCGCAGGAGATTCCGAAGATGTTTGTTTTCAACTGAGCTTTTTCCGATCCGCTTTGGCCCCGCCCGATGAAGCTTGCTGCAGAATGCTTGGCGTCTGGACCGTCACTCACCGGCTCCCGGCCGGGTCAGTAGCAGCCCCGCGACATCCAGACCGCAGGCACTGTCTTGATGATGATGCGAATGTCCTCGAATAGCGACCAGTTCTCAACATAGTGGCGATCGAACGCGACGCGGCTGTCGTAGGAAACGTCGTTGCGGCCGCTGACCTGCCAGAGGCCGGTCAGGCCGGGGCGCGATTTCAGGTAATAGACAGCCGAACTGCCATAGATTTCGAGCTCGTCGCGCACGACGGGGCGAGGACCGACAAGGCTCATGTCACCCTGAAGGATGTTGATGATCTGCGGCAGTTCATCTAGGCTGAGCTTCCTCAGCACGGCCCCGACGCGCGTGACGCGCGGATCGTTCTTGAGCTTGCGGGTCGCTGTCCATTCGGCATTGGCGTCCGGATTGGCGGCAAGATATGCTGCCAGCACCCGTTCACCATCCTGAACCATGGTGCGAAACTTGAGGCACGGGAAAATCCGTCCTCCCCGACCGATCCGGCTGTGACCGTAGAAAATCGGCCCGCCGTCGGAAAACTTGACAAGCAGCGCGACCATAACAAACAGCGGACTGAGAGCCACCAGGCCAATCAGTGAACCGGCAATATCGAAGCTGCGTTTTAGCAGGCCGCCGATTGGTGGAAAATCGATGCCGGCCTGCGAAAAATCCGCATCGGCCGACTTGGCTACGTCCCTCATGCGTAAACTCCATACGTTGAACGGATGGTTTCGCTCACAATACCAAAAAAATGCTGCATCGCAACACACAATTTCTCGATCGCTTGAAATAATCACGTCATGAATTGACTAAATAATAAACCGATCCTGCACAAATTTTGATCTTTATGGCACGTTCGTGACAGATTATGGGCAACTTTGAAAAATCTAGTGCCTTTTTGAGGCTGATTTTAGGCGAATCGCTCTTTGTACCGCGTCATGGAACATAATCGTGCTTTAGCTTCCGAGACATATATAGATTTTAGAGTAAAATGCTAATTAATATTATGGGTCTTACTGGAGGGGTTCCATATCCGGTGATTGGCCATGATGCAGACGTGTGCATCGCAACATGGCAGAGTCGATCCCGCGAACGCATCCAAAATTATTTGTGGTTGGCCTTGCCCGCTATTGCACACCTTAATAGAGTTGCAAATTGTTTCTGTCAGAGTATGGAACAGCGTGGGAAAGGCCGAAAGCAACCGGCCAAAAAGCGGGCCGCCTCAACGAGCTCGCATGGCGAAGGGAGGCTCGGGGTGGGTCAATCATCGATTATTGCCCGAGCAGGTTGACGGGCTGTCGGGTATGTCGCTACCAAAATTCATTGTCGGCATGATTTTCGCTCTGGCGATCGTGGTCGCCTGGTCTCATCTGGGCGGCGCTTCGCTCGGCACGACGCTTTTTCGCGCTATGGCTTGCGCCATCGTCATTCAGCTAGGCTATTTTTTGCTGGTTTTCGTCATGGTTGCCAGAAACACGCCGACATCGGCTGATAAGATTCGCGATGCCGAACGAAAGCTGAGTCCGACCGAGGCGGCCGATGGCGAGAAGTTCAGTGCCAGGAGAAGCCTTCACTGACCCTGCGTCAGGTCGCGTCGGTTGGGTTCCTGTCGGACTGCTCGCCTTACAGCATCCTGGACAACTGGCCTTCGGATTTTTCCTTCAGCCTCTGATCCCCTGATTCACTATCTGATTTTGCCTGACCTTGACGATGCGGCCGTTTTCCATCGCGACCACCAGGTCGGCGAAAGCGAAGATCGACGGCCGGCGCGACGGTCAGGGTCGACATCGCGCCGCAGCCGGTCGATCGCCTTGGTGATCAGCGATTCGAGTGCGCTGACAGCGCTATCCAGAATGGTCAGGGGCGGTTTGCGAAGCGGCGCGTCGATTCGCTGGCATTACACCGCCCATCGATTTGCGCCATGACGACACCGAAAGGAAAGACTGGACGGAGCGAATGATTTTGGCGATGCTTCGCACTTGCAGCATAAGCGCCGGCTGACGCTCTTTCGAACAGCCGGACAGTCGGTGAGGACGAGAGTTGCATCGGACATTCAACGGGGGGCGGCAAGAAATTCGGAGCCACCTTTGCAGTCGAGAGACGAATTGATGAAAAAACCCGAGATCTGCGT
>NZ_RZTA01000066.1:0-35020 GCF_004023115.1 Mesorhizobium sp. M6A.T.Cr.TU.017.01.1.1 | reverse complement strand
TTGTGGGCGCGGAGCTGAATGCCGAGATGGAGCATCAGACCGCCAAGGACACCACCACAGGTGCGCAGCAGCCGATGGGTGCGCGAGGTGCCACGGTCGCCGACACGCTGGGCGGATCGGCCGATGCTGCCAACCAGCAGTCGCGTTCGGGCGAGCACAACACTTAGCGCGCAGATCACTTTGCATCTCCCCGCAACTTCGCTTGGCGCAAATGACGGTGCTAGATGGCCGTCATCTTTAGACAGGCATATCGAGCGATGTGAGGTAATCCTCCCCATCACCGGAAAGACAAAGCAGGGTTCAGATGCCGCTCCCTCGCTTCGGCCCTGTTGGGGGCGCGCTTGCCGAGGGCTTCAGGCGGAAAGCTTCCAAGAGGGGCCGCAGCGGCCAAGCAGCCGGGCGGCCGAGACCAGGCTCCGATGCCTTCGAGACCCGGGTAGGCACGTTCGGAACAAATCCGCCATCCGCCGCTTAGAGGGGTCTAGAGCCATTGGCATGGACTGGCGAGGACCAAACGTGGCGAATTATCTGACACTGCCTACGACTACATCGAAAGGTCGGATCAGGGTGGTCGTGGAAACGCCGCGTGGCGCCGAAGCAAAGTTGACTTACAAGCCCAAGAAGAAGCTTTTCGAATATACGCGGCCGCTTCCAGCGGGCCTTGCCTACCCGTACGACTGGGGCTTCCTGCCTTCTACACTGGGCGACGATGGCGATGCCCTAGACGGTCTAGTCATCCATGAGGCAGCCAGCGCCCCCGGTGTTGTCATCAAGTGCGATCTGCTCGCGGCCCTTCGTGTCATGCAAACGGAGAACGGCGAGACCGTGAGAAACGATCGCTATGTATTTTGCCCGCACAAGCAAGATGCGCATAGCGAGTCTCTCCTTGGCGAGAATGTTCCGGATCGTTTGCGATCCCAGATCGAGCAGTTTTTCCTCGCGTCGGTGTCCGGCACCGACAAGCAGATCGAATTCGAAGGGTGGCACGATTCCAGCCAAGCTCTCCGGAACATCCATCGGGCCATGAGAACTTTCAAGCGGAAACAGCGAGCCGCCGCTCTCTGAGCGTTCCAATACTAATAAGAGTGCAGCTTGAGAACACAAGGCTGCCTTGGACGCCGCGCGGGCACCTTCACGGGTCCAACATGGGCGAAGTGCACACGTAAGCTGACAGCTGGTAGCGAAAGTCCCAGATCATGAGTGCCGGTCGCGAAGCGATTTATGCCGTGAAGAATTTGATGGCGAAAGGGTAAGGCGATGGGGAAACGCTAATGGAGATGCGTCCTTGGAATTGCCGACGACGGGTGCTCGTCGCTAGTGACTTTCGCCGAAGCCGCAGATAATAGCGGTTAGTCGATTTCCCCAGCAACCGCTCATATTCCCTCTCCGGCTCGCTGTAGGTGCCATCGGCCAACTGGAACAGACCATCACGATCGCTGATGACGATCTCACCCCGCGTGGCTCTGATCAGGCCCCTGCCCTCAAGCTCCTGGATGGCAACCGTGACACCCGGTCGCCGCACACCGAGCATGACGGACATGATTCGTGGGTGATTGCAAACCGGTCGTTGCGGACGCGGTCGTGGCACATCAGAAGCCAGCGAGCCAAACGTTCGTCCAACTTCGACCGTGCGTTCACCAGGGCGGTGTAGCTGGTCTGAATATAGAGGGTCTGGACATAGAGAAGCAGAACAGCCTTCAGCGTAGTGCTCTCAGACAGAGCAGACGACAGTGCCGGGGCTGGAATTCGCAAGCCGCTTCCCGCCAGCTGCATATAGGTGTCATGCGCGGCGCGATCGCCGCCTAGGGCCACTAAGGCTCCGGTCATGCCGGTCATGCTTCCATGCCGATCAGGCCGACCTCAGTATCCCGGCACACGCAAAGGGTTCGCCGTTCCATTGTGCGAAGCGACGGGCCCATGAGTGCCCGGCATTGGGGCACAGGCATTGCTGACCGTCCGATTGAGGTGCCAGACAAATTGATCCACTGCTGGGCACCCTTGGCCTCTGTACCAGCGCGTTAGGACGTCCGAAGAGTAAGCTGGCTGCCCTGGGAGTAACACGCGGGAGCCTGGGTTAGGCCCGCCGCCTCATGCTGACGCCAGAGGCAGTGAAGGGAATCGATCGCACCTGCGATGTCAAACTCGCAGCAGCTAAGACAAGCGCTCTCTTCCGGCCAGCACTGAAACCCCGTGTTAACGTCGTTCGTGGCTGAGATGATGCGGCCGCAGCTTGAAAGTGTAAGGTACGGCTCGCTGCCAGGCACGGAGGCGAAAATGAAATTGCTGGAATTGCGCTCTTGTGCACGGGCATGATCAGCGCAGCAATGCCAGCCATTCGCGCTGAGGATCAGCTTGTTCCGCCTAACCACGTAGAAGCGCCAGAGCCGGCAGTTCATTGCGAGGGCCAAAACTGCCTTCCACCATCCGATGACCCTGTCGAGGAATGCAAGGGGCAAGATTGCACGCCGGCTCCGCCGGTTGACCCAGGTCCGCAGATTGAACAGGTCGACTGAACAGCATCAGCCGAACACCCCAACCACGAAGGTGATCGTAGACCCGCGGAGAAGGTTGGATCCAGGTCCTCTCCCTCCGCCGGTGTGGTTTGACGACATCGATCAGCCTAATGCGATCGCGCTTTCGTTCAATCGGTACCCCGTCCGTGGTGAGGAAGCGGAACGGCTTCGGGAAGGCCGCGAATATTGTCACCCCCGCCGAATACACTTTCATCTTGCCGACGCAGTACGCATTTCGGCCTGAATGCTGGCGAACAGCCGGATTTCGAGGGCAATCGGCCGGGCCGCATCGGCACCCCCCCCGGTTGGTTTTGATCCCCATGATAAGGTCGTCGCGCTCTGGCGTACGGCTTCCAGGCGACCAAGAAAGAGGACGACAGTGCCATCGTCGATCAGACGGTTGACCGAGATGTTGGGCTCGAACAGGAGTTGCCGCAGGCACCGGCGACAAAGGCGCGCCTCCGTCGTCCGGAGGCGCGTTCTCTCTCTTGTTCATGACGTGCTCATTGATTCTGCTTCCGAAGCGCCGTTTAACTAGGCAGCTTCCTGCATCGCTCGCTCGTTGACGCTGGTCTCCCCAAGCTGCGTCAGCGCTTCGTCAGTCGCCTTTTCCTCTTCGAGCGTCTCCTCGAGCAGTGGCACGGCATCCTTTAGGCCGAGCAGTCCGGCCCAGGTGATCAGCGTGCCATAGCGGGCGATCTCATAGTGTTCGACAGCTTGCGCCGCCGCCACAAGACCAGCGTCCAGAGCTGGAGCTTCCTTGAATTCCTCCAGTATCTCCTGTCCTTCCTCAATAATGCCGTCGATCGCGGGACATGTCTTTCCTTGTGCCCGTTTGCCGAAAATCTCGAAGACCTGCTGCAGCCGTTCGATCTGAGCCTCCGTCTCGTCGCGGTGCTTTTCGAATGCGGCGGTCAGTTGGTCGGATTCGGCACCCTTCGCCATCTTCTTCAGCGCAGTCAGGATTTTGCGCTCAGCGTAGTAGACGTCCTTCAGTCCGTCGTGGAAAAGATCTTCGAGGCCCTTGGCCTTGCTCTGCGATTCATTTTTCATAGCCATCGTCGTCTCCGAATGTGAGAAACGCGTGTCTGGTGGCACGCGCAGCTTTAACCAAAGTGGGTGCTGTTTGTTCCTTTGGCCCGATCGGCAATCCTCTGTGCCTGGACGTCATCGACGTAACCGAACAAACCGCAACGCCCCTCAGTAGTGCCTCACGCCTACACGGGCCTGGATTGCGAGGGATTGAGGCAGCGCGCAAGCGGCCATTTCGCTGGATGCCGGCGAAACGTGCAACCCGCCCCGGTGTTCCGTGCACTAAAGAAAGCCCGCGCCCTTCGGGAAAAAAGGACGCGGGCCCATCGGGAGTCATCCATGTCGCAGCTGCACAAATGAAACTTTCAGCCCGCGCCGAAGTTCCACACGGAAACAAGAAAGGCCCGCCGCGCCTCCAGCCGCGCCGCTCCACTGGCCACCAAACGAAATATGAAACCGGCGCCCGAGGGGATGGGAAGGACGCGGCCTGATCAGAGGGTGCAGTCCGATCAGCACTAGGGCAAGTGCTGCACGACCCGAACGCATTGGCTCGGCCAGGTTCCCGCACGGAATACAAGCCCACTGCCAGAACCCGCCCTCGCTCGATTTCAGCCAAGCCGCCTACCGTCTCCCCCGAATGCCAGGTCGGAAGAACGGACGAGCGTCTGTAACCGAGAGCGATCACGGCTGAGTTCTGGAGGACGAGTTCCAGGATTTCTATCCCGTCCAGACTCTAGCCGTGCCTGCTTGCGACGGATGAATTTGCCTTCGGACAGTGGCGCTTCGCCTGCCGTTCAGGAACAACAACGCCCAAGCCAAGTTTGGTGGTCCAGGAGGTAACGACAATGCGCATACTGAGAACCTTCTTTGAATACTTGTGGCGCTCGAACAGCAAGTCGCCAACAGACCTTGCGCCGCCCGTCGACGCGATCGTTCGGCTGCTGAAAGAAAAGCAAAAACTCGCTACAAAGAAAGGACTTGGTCGACCAGATTAGACTGCTGGCGGCTGACCGTGCTGTAGCGAAGGATGTGGCGACGGGGCACACAGCATCACGCGTCACCTTGCCTATCTGCAGCTTTAGACGGAAACTTGCCATCGGGAACGGTGCACCCGCGGCAGGCTCGGGCATGCGGCAATGCCTTGGTCGCCTGGAGCAGCGCCAATCGGCGCCGTGTGTATCGGCGGCAATCACGAGAGAAGGAGGATCAGGTTCGCGCCAGTTAGTCACCGCTCAATTCTGGCTGGCAGGTGACGACATGTCTTTTCGTGCAAGGCCCCGCACAGCTTCAAGACCCCGTGGGAAGCCGCTGCGGTTACTAAAATCCTGCGGTTGCCGGCGACCTCGAGCGTGCCGGGCGCTTACCTTTTGCGCCGTCAATAAATCGATGAGTGTCACACCGGCAACGAGCACCAATGCAAGTCCGACGTTGTCACGTTTTGGATTGTCATGCCGGAACGCCCATAGGAGTGTTCCGATGTCGAGCCCATCACCGGCCACACGGCTCCAAAGCCCGGACTGTCTGTCTGCCGACAAGGACAGAATGCCGCTGCTGAGTTCACGCGCTCCATAGGCGCGGATCACGCCTTCCTTACCAGGTATGCCGAGTGCGCGGGCGATGCGCTCGGAGGCTATGAGTTCGACCATGCCCAGCGCAATGCTAAACCATCCGAGTTTGCGCGCTACCATATCGGAGGGCGCGAGCGCCTTTGGGCCAGATTTTACGACCTTTGGGTCGCTTGGCCGTCTGCTGAGATTGCCGAATTTGCTAAGCATGTTCATGACACTGATCCTATGGCTTCAGTACAACTTTGACGCAACTGTCCTGCTTGTCGCGAAAGATCTTGTACATCTCGGGTCCTTGTTCGAGCCCGGCAGTGTGGGTGATGACAAACGACGGGTCGATCTGACCTTCTTCGATGCGGCGCATTAGGTCGTCGGTCCAGCGGTTCACATGGGTCTGGCCCATCCTGAAGGTCAGGCCTTTGTTCATGGCTTGGCCCATCGGGATCTTGTCGACGAGCCCACTGTACACGCCCGCGATTGAGATGACGCCGGCTGGCCTGCAGACATAGATCATTTCACGCAGCACGTGGGGCCGATCGCTCTCCATCAGCATCATCTGCTTCGCGCGGTCATAAACGGTGTCCGGTTGACGGAAGGACACGTGACTTTCCATCCCGATGGCGTCGACGCATTTATCTGGCCCATTGCCGCCTGTAAGCTCGTTCAGCCTTTCGACAACGCTCTCCTCCAGGAAGTTGATGGTAATCGCGCCGCCCGCTCCGGCCATGGAAAGGCGTTCGGGCAGGCAATCTATACCCACGACCTGCTTGGCACCGAGAAGAATGGCGCTGCGAATTGCCATCTGCCCCACCGGGCCACAGCCCCAGATCGCGACGGTGTCGGAGGGCTCGATTTCGCACTGGACAGCAGCCTGCCAGCCAGTTGGCAATATGTCGCCAAGGAAGAGGACCTGCTCATCGGAGAGCCCGACCGGTACCTTGATGTGCGTTGCATCGGCAAATGGTACGCGAACATACTCGGCTTGTCCGCCCGGATAACCGCCAGTCAGATGGGTATACCCAAACAGCCCAGCCGTCGTGTGACCGAACGCCTTGTCGGCAATGTTCTTGTTGCGGTTGGTTCGTTCGCAGACCGAGAAGTTCTTGCGCTTGCACTGGTCACATTCCCCGCAAATGATGGTGAAGGGAACGACGATGCGGTCTCCCTTCCTAAGCGCGCCGTTTACCCCGGATCCAACTTCCACCACCTCACCCATCATTTCGTGGCCCATTATGTCGCCTGGCAGAATTGCCGGAATGAGGTTGTGATAGAGATGCAGGTCCGAGCCGCAGATCGCGCAGCTCGTCACCTTGACAATGACGTCGCGCGGGTCCTCGATTTCGGGATCGGTAACTTCATCGCAACGTATGTCTTCTGTTCCATGCCAAACCAGCGCTCGCATGCTTAATCTCCCGTAGGCCTGGTTCGCGGCGTCGTGAGAGCGAGCTCGGCCGCTTTCCTTCAGGCTGTGAATTGGCTTTCCGGGGTCCAACCGCGAGGCAGCATCCATGTTCCCCGCCTTCGTTAAAAAACTTAGGCCGGCTTGGGAAGGTGGGGCTGATGGCAGTGTCGGAGCGTCGAGAAGGCGGTGGCGCCCTGCCGGACATCGTTAAGAAAGGTCAAGGAAGCGTGCAACGTCTCCGGGCTTCGCCGTGGGTGGTGGTGCATGGCGGCAACGTGATGGGGCAGGTTGCGAGTCCGGGTGGAGAAGGTTGGATTTCAGGTGCTCCCCCTCAATCACGACATACGGTTTGCACATGTGAGGAACGTCGGTGGCCTTCGCGCAGTTGCGGGCGTGAACTGGAGCGTGATCGCCGTCGATGTAGAAAGCAGATTTCCTTTCGCCAGCTTCGATTTTGCTGCCAAAGGCATTCTCATCTTTAAGGAAACCGTTCCGCAATATCTCACCCTCAGGTGGGGCGGCACTGCCGGACGGAACCGCAATTCATCGCGCCGAACTCGATCACCTGTTATCGCTGGTTCAAGATTCCGAAAGCAGCACAACGGCGCTCTTGGGACCTCCTGGCGCCGGAAAATCTGCATTGCTGGCAGCATTCGGCCAGCGCCTTCATGACCAAAACATTCCATTCCTGGCGATCAAAGCAGACTTGCTAGACCTCGACATTTCTGACGAGGAAGGACTTTCACAATCCATCGGCCTGGATCACATTCCGACAAAGCTTCTACTTGGGCTGTCGCTCACGCGTCCGACCGTGCTCATCATTGACCAGCTTGACGCACTGGCTGGGTATGTAGACCTACGCACCGGTCGTCTTAATGTCCTACTCAATCTTGTACGCAGGCTGAGCGGCGCACGGAACATGCACATCGTCTTTTCCGCCCGCACCTTTGAATATGAACACGATGTCCGCCTTCGAACCATTCGTGCCGAAAGTCTTAACCTGGAGTTGCCGCCCTGGAGCACGGTACTCAGAGCCGCCGCCGCCAGGTGGAAACATTCTGTCGGCAGTTCCGGCGACGTGCAGATCGTCAACTTCGATTGGCAGAGACGGGATTTTGGCACAACGCTGTTGGAAAAAGGTCGTGGCCGTGCAAAGTGACGCAAGGTTGACTGAACTCTCAGCAAGACGGCCTGTGTTGCCCATGGCTCTGCCGCTCCGTGACGCGGGCTCGTCCAACACCTGACATCGCTCAGCCGCTTCCGGCGTTGGCGGTGTCGAGCAAAGTGCATGACTGAGACTGAAGCTCCCACGCAAAGCACAGGCGACCAAGATGACATCAGATTCAGACAAGGCAGTTGAGCAATTGCTCGATACGCCTGACCTTGCCACCGCGCTGGAAAGCGAGCAGTTCAAAAAATTTCTTGACCAGGTGCCGATCGCTATCGCCGTGTCGGATTTGGGCGCCAAGGAGCGCGTCGTCTATGCAAATCCAGAATTTGAAAAAGTGTCAGGCCTGAAGGCAGCCGAGCTTACCCGGCAAAACTGGGGAGCACTTTCCGGCATTGGCATCCACCAGCAGAAGGGCCGGCCTCTGCCCGAGGCCTTGGTTGAGGAAACCGATTTCGTCGGCACTTTCCGGCTGGAGCGCGTCGGGGACAACCCGGCTCTTGTCGACGTTTATTCAAACATCATCGTGGACGACAACGGCACGAACTGCTTCCGACTGGTGGCTCTGGTCGACGTGTCATCCCATGGCGAAACTGAAGAAGCGCGCTTGGTGGAGGAGCGCGTCCGCGAGAAGGACACCCTGCTGCGCGAACTGCAGCACCGGGTGAAGAACAACTTACAGATGATCACCGCATTGATCCGTCTGGAAACCCGTAACGCAACCGAGCCCGACCAGAAAAGGTTTGAGAGGCTCGCCGGGCGCGTCGACGCTCTGGCGATCCTCTACCAGACGCTTTCGGCAGACGAGCACAAGGATGATGTCGATCTCGGCGTTTATCTTAGCCAGATCGCGTCCGCGGTGATGGGGTCGCATGCAGTTGAGGGGATCCGCCTCGACATGAAGGTGGATACCTATCCGGTGTCGATCAACGTCGCCATGCCAACGGGACTGGTCGTGAACGAATTGCTCACAAATGCACTCAAGCATGCCTTCCAAGGGCGTGAAGGCGGGACGATAAAGCTGCACAGCATCGCCGATGGCGACGGCTGCCTGGTCATAGTTGCGGACGACGGAATCGGCCTGCCGGAAGGGGAGACATGGCCCAAGCCCGGCAAGCTCGGCGCGCTGATCGCGCGCTCGCTGACCGAGAACGCCAAGGCACAGTTCAACGTCGCCTCGAGCCCCGGCGAAGGGACGAAGGTCACCATCGTCTTCACGCGATCGGCGGCAGCAAGCTGACAATGGCAGAGGGCCGATGCTTTCATGCTCCGGGCCTTCCCGCCGCGGCCCCGGGTGCTTGGCGCATGCACGTCGCCGTTCTTCAGGTATGCCGTACCCGACGCGGCAAGAACGCCGCGCGCCGTTAGCACCTATGCTATCTATGTGGGTCTGGCTAAAGCTGAGACTCAACCGGAAGGTGGCGGACCAGGGCCGCCAGAATCCGGCGAAATATTCCGGCCTCTGGTTCGTCTGTGTATTCTTGGAGTTTGCCTTGGTCGCATCCATGCCAGTGCAGTACATTGTTCTTTAATTCCAGCCGATAGCTGGTTTCTGGTGATATCTCCGCTTGAAAAGAGCGCCGAAGTTCACCGACTAATTCGGCATCCTCAAAGAGCACGCCCATCTCCGAGTTCAAAGACACTGACCGGGGATCAAAATTGAAGGAACCGACGAACCCGGCCCTGTCGTCAACCGTGAACGATTTGGTGTGCAGACTGGCACCCTTGGAGCCAAACACAGAGATTGGCTGTCGGCGAGTGAAGGGCTGGAGCTCGAACAGTTTCACGCCATTCCTCAGCAATCGCTTGCGATAGTTCGCATAAGCTCCATGGACTGCGGCGACGTCTGTAGCGGCCAAGGAATTGGTCAAAACCGAAACGTCAACTCCGTTGCTGACGAGGTCTAACAGGATCGCGGAGCCCCTTTTGCCGGGGATGAAATAGGGAGATACGATTTCCAGACAGGTGCGGGCCGATTGAATGAGGGGAAGCAATTCCTTCGTAAGCCAGCTGCGACGTCTCCAACCCCTCACCTTCTCTGGAGGATCGGAAATCACCCGAACTCGATCCACCAAATGCACGTCGTTGCTAGTTGCGATGAACTCTGCGATGGATCCTCGGTCACCGACCCCGTTCAACAGCATTGATTGGGTTTCGAGATCGCTTCCTGAAAACAAATCGCAATGCTCGTTCTCAGCGGCTGATCCCAGGACACTAATTGATTTTGCGTCCTCGCAAGCCCAGAAAGCCTCAAATATTTCGGCGGTTTGCTGCACGGCAGGACCGAGGAGCAGCACGTCCAGGTCGCGGAAATTGGTTTCCGCTGCGTCGAAATAGGCATCGCCAACGTTCCGCCCGCCTACGATTGCGACACTGTCGTCAGCGATCCATGCCTTGTTGTGCATCCTCCGGGTCAACGCGAAAATGCGCAATACAAATTCCACAGCGCGCATGACGCTGCGTTGCCTCACGCCGCTTGGATTAAACAACTTCAACTCGATGTTTGGATGATTGCTCAACGCCAGATATGCGGAATCGTTCTTTCGCGGATTGGCGTCATCAAGGAGCATGCGCACACGCACGCCGCGCTCAGCGGCCCGGAAAACTTCCTGCAAGAGCAAGCGGCCAGTATGGTCATCGTGCCAAAGGTAGTACATGAGATCGAGACTGCGAACGGCACTCCTTGCCGCCAGAACGCGCCCGGCGAAGGCGTCATAATTGTCCGGGACCAGCAGCAAGCCGCTCTTGCCTGCTTTGATGTTGTCGTGCGCAATCCGCGTAATGGATACATCCATCAAAATTGACTACCCTCGATAGAAACCCGGCCTCGCTCAAAATCGTAGCAAGAACCCGTCAAAGGTAATCTGGTTGCAAATGTAGCTGTCGAAGCCCCTGGAGATTTAATCGTGCCTTGATCGGTAGATGATCGGAGGCGATCCGAGATAGCGGTGTTTGGTGCACTTCGAGGCTGGAAATCAGACTTGGTGGTTTGGCCAGAATCCGATCGAGCGCAAGCAAAGGGAATCGCGAAGGGAAACTGGGCAGCACGGTGTGAATTGGACCAAAATGCGGCAGTAGCGCCAGCAACGAGGATCTGCTGTGCACTCGCCATTCGTTGAGATCGCCAAGCAAAATGGTTGGCCTTAGGACCGAACGCGTTGCCTCAAGCAGCGCGCTGGCTTGCTTGGTGCGCGACCGCCGGAGTAATCCAAAATGTGCAGCGATCACCCGCAGCACCACACCTTCGATTTCCAAATCGACGATCAAAGCACCGCGTGGCTCTAGGCCGGGTAACCTTACTAGACTGACAGCCTGGACCACTCCCTTGCGAGCTAGTATCAAATTGCCGTGCCACCCATGGGATCCAAGGTTCTCAGGCGTGTGTGCACTAACCAGATCGGTTTCTCGTCGAAGCGACTTGAGATCCAACAGGCCCTGCCGCCTTCCCGTACGTTCATCAACTTCCTGCAAGGCAATTATGTCGGCGCCTAGTTCGCGTATGACATCACCAACCCGCTGCGGATCGAACCGGCCGTCGGTGCCGACACATTTATGGACGTTATAAGAGGCGATCGTCACGCTGCCGGGAACGCGGTTCGCCTTGATCGACGTTGGTGGTTCTTGGCAACAAGCGGCTGCGAACGAAGTTGAAAGCGATGGAGTCTGATCGAGCATGCAAATTAAGTTGCCATTCGAGGAGACTGCCAGAAACCAAAGGCAGGAGGGCAGCGAGAAACGAGTTGATTGACCAACGAAGTGGAGGAGGAACAGTTCCATCGAAGGCCGGGTTCAATACGACCGAGGCCGGAGAGCAGGGCAACCAATGCCGCCAGCTACATCCGCTGCGGGGCCCGATTCTCAGATCAGTGAGAACGCTCTTGAGCAACTGGGTTGATCCGTTGGCGTTATAGCTGTCTGAAGGACGGCAGCGACGACCCGACTCCTGTCGCCGACGCGATCAATCTGTTTGTGGTGGCACTGGCCGGCGTACGCTCTTGAATTCCGTCCAGTGTAGCGCTCAGGCGCCAGAGACTCCCACGTGCTCAGCTTCTTGATCGGCCGCCGCCGCTTCCTTTTCAAGCCTCGCCAAATGGGCCTTGATCTCCTCAGGCTCGGCGTGCTCCAGCCCGACGACATTGTTCCTCGTTTCCTTCAATGCAACGATGATCTCGTCGAGCTTCGCATGGATGGCAGCGGTGTCGCGATAGCCCTGGATCAGCACGACACCGGTAATCACTATCGCAGCCACTGAGAGCGCATAGGTGATTACGTTTGTGAGCCCAAACGGAACCATCGCAGTGCAGGCTATCATCGCGACGATCAGCACATAGAAGCCGGGCGGACGAGACAGAAAGTCGGCGATCACGAAGAGAAATCGGTTCATGCGAATCCCCGGACGAACGATGTGATCCGATTGGGACCGCATTTCGGGTGCTCGTCAATGGCACCCTCTTTTTTGTTGGCCTACTGCCCACGTCCTCGGCCCGTCCTGATCTGGGGCGGGCGGAACTCCGCTTATTTGCCGGTACGCGCTTGGAACCACCGCAGACACGTGGCGTTTGGCGTTCTCACAGGAGAAAAGCCATGCCCGACAACGATCAGGAATTCAAAAGCAAGTTTTGGGATTCGATCCGTTCCGACATGACGGCAATGATCGGCGTCCCGGGCGTCCACCCTCGACCGATGACAGCGCAGTTCGATGGTGACCGCAACGTTATCTACTTCTTCACAGCGAAGGACACCGACTTGGCCGAGGCCGTTGCATCTGCAAAGGAAGCGACACTAGTCTACTCCGCTAAGGGACATGACCTGTTCGCCACCGTCGAAGGCTCACTGAGCCTCGAAAAGTACCCTCACGCAACGAATATCACGCATCTCATCTAGGGGCTGCGCCACGGCAGTCACGTTCGCACGAGTTCTGTTTTCTCGCTCCATCGAGACTGCGAATTCATGCGTGCGGGGGCAGTGTCGCGCCGTCACGCCGGGTCCGCACCCAGTCCAGCGCACGGTGATAACGCAGGCTGAGCTGCGGGGCGAAGCTCATATAGAACGGCGCGTAATGCAGGGGCTCGACCTTAAGGGACAGATCCCTTTCCGGCACGCCAAGCGCCCATTCGGAGAGGATGCCGCCGAGCATCGACCCAGTAGGCACGCCGCGGCCCGACAGGCCGGTCAGCGCCACCACGCCCGGCGCCAGCCCGTAAAGTCGCGGAATTGTGCGTTGCTGCATGTCGAGCTCGCCAAACCAGAGGTACTTCCAGCGCAGTTCGGTACGGATCTGCGGGTGCAGCCATTTCAGGCGATCGGTCATCACCTGGCGCGTATAGTCGAGATCGCGGCCGCGCCGCCCCATCGGGAACATGGATGCCACGATGCGGCCTTCCGCATTGTACTTGTAGACGAAGATGTCGCCGCGCCCGTCATGGATCGACGTATTGCGCGGCAGCACCGTGCGGCGCTCCTCCTGCGACAGCGGCTGCGTCGCTGCCACGAACACGCGCATGATGCGGAAACTCTGGTCGAGCTTGGGCCAGCCGCCCACCGTATATGCGCCGGTCGCGAAGATCACCTTATCGGCCAGCACGCCGCCCTTGGCCGTGACGACGCGCCATTTGCCGGCCTCCGGCTTGACCTCGGTGACCGCTGAGCCGGTATGCAGGCGTCCGCCCTCCTGGATGACCGCGCGGGCCAGTCCACGCGCATAACCGAGGGGATTAAGATGGCCAGCCTCTTCATGCACCCAGCCGCCGTGAAAGCGCCCGCTGCCCGTGATCGCCTCCATTTCGGCGCGATCGACGAAGCGGGTACGGGCCCCGACGGCGTTGTAGTCGTCCGCCTTGCGCCTGAGTGTCTCGACGGCCGATGGATAGGCGGCAGCCTGGACGAACCCGTTGCGCACCCATTCGCACTGTATCTGGTAGCGCTCGATCATGTCGGCGACACGATCGGCGGCCCGGGTCTGGCGCTGGATCAGCCGTTCGGCCCAGGGTTCGCCGATAAGCTTGCGCAATTGCGGCAGGCTGAAATGGATAAAGGTCGGCGTGCAGTGGCCGGCATTGCGTCCGGAGCCGCCGAAACCGGCCTGCTCGGCTTCGAGGATCACAACCTTGATGCCGGCGCGGGCGAGTTCGAGCGCCGTGGTCATGCCGGTGTAGCCCGCGCCAACGACGCAGACATCGGCCTGAACCGTCTCGTCCAGCGGACGCGTCGATGGTGCTTCACCTGCCGTGGCGTACCAAAGCGTCGCATCGAACGGCGAGAAATTCGCCACCTGCGTCCCCCTCAACTGAGATCGCTGCGGGCATCGAGCGCGTCGCGCAGGCCGTCCCCGATAAAATTGAAGCTGGTGACCGCGAGCGTGATGGCGATGCCGGGAACGATCGCCAGCCACGGCGCACTGCCCAGATATTGCTGGGCGCCATTCAGCATGTTGCCCCAGCTCGGCAGCGGCGGCTGGATGCCGTAGCCAAGGAAGCTGACATAGGCTTCGAGCAGGATTGCCCGGGCCACCGTCAGCGTCGCAGCGACGATGATCGGGCCGATGGCGTTGGGCAATAGTTCGCGGAACATGATCCAGCGGTTGGAGAGGCCGAGCATGTGGGCGGCAAGAATGAAGTCGCGTTCGCGCAACGAGCGCACTTCCGTCGAAACGATCCGCGCCACCTCCATCCAGGTCGTCACCGCGATGATGACGGTGATCATCAGCGGGTCGGGTCGGATGAAGGCCGCGAGTGCCAGCAGCAGGAAGATGCTCGGAAATGAGAGGAAGGCGTCGGTGAAGCGCATCAGCGCGGCGTCGACGCGGCCGCCATAGTAGCCGGACAAGACGCCGATGACCGTGCCGATGACGATGCTGATGAGCATGGCGCAGAACCCGACCAGCAAGGAGATGCGCCCGGCATGGAACAGGCGGGCGGCCACATCGCGGCCAAGCGGGTCAGTCCCGAAAATATGTCCGCCGGTCATTGGCGGCGCGAAGCGGGCGCGCAGGTCGATAAAGAGCTGGTCATAGGGCAGCAGGTAGGGTCCGAGCACGCAGGCGATGGTCAGCACCGCGATCATGACGACGCCGAACATCGCCAGCCGATGGCGGCGGAAGCGGCGCGCGGTGCGGCTGCGCCACCAATTCTCGGGAGGCAGGTCGAGGTTGGCTGGGGTGACGGTGGACATCATCGGTATCCTCACGCCAGCCGGATGCGCGGGTCGACGAAGGCGCTGATTAGATCGGCCAGCAGATTGCCGATCAGCACCAGCACGGCCGAGAACATCAGCAGCCCCATTACGACCGGATAGTCGTTGTAGCCGAGGCTGTCCAGAAACAGCCGGCCCATGCCAGGCCAGGTAAACACGGTCTCGGTGACGAGAGCCCCACCAAGCAGCGCCGGCACCTGCAGCCCCGCTAGCGTGATCATCGGAAGCAGGGCATTGCCTACGACGTGTTTGAACAGCACGCGCCGCGGCGACAGGCCCTTGGCCCGCGCGGTCTTGATGAAATCCTGATTGATCACGTCCAGCGTCGCGGTGCGCATGTAGCGGCTCCAGATCGCGACATCGACCAGCGCGAGCACCGATGCCGGCAACACGAGGTGCCAGAGCACGTCCCCCACGGACCCGCTGCCGATCGTGTACATGTTGCCGGCCGGAAACCAGCCGAGATTGAGCGAGAAGACGTAGATGGCAATGAGGCCGAACCAGAAGGTAGGCACCGACAGCGCAATCATGGCGCCGACAGTCGCGGCGTAGTCGAAGATGGAATAGCGCCGGATCGCGCCCATGATGCCGATCCATACGCCGAGCGTCATGGCGATCGCCGTTGCGCTTCCCATGAGCAGCAGCGTCGCCGGCAGATGATCGAGGATCACCGTCAGGACGGGTCGATTGTCGCGGAAGGATGCGCCCCAGTCACCTTGCAGCAGATGCCACAGCCAATCGGCATATTGCACGATGATTGGACGGTTGAGCCCCATCTGCTCGGCGATGCGGTCGAGATCCTGCTTGCTGATGCCGGGCGTCAGGGCGAATTGCGACATCGGCCCACCCGGGGCAAGCAGCAGCACGAAGTAGCCGATGATCGACACGAGGAACAGCAGCAGCAGGCTTTGCCCGATCCGCCCGACGATATAGCGTAGCATGGTGATCGCCCGATATTGGGGCCAGGTCGGGCGCAGCCGCCCGATCTGGCTTGGTTGGCGTCAGGCTTCCCAGTACCAGGTGCCGATGTTCCAGGTGTCGATGCGGTTGTTGACGTTGGGGGTGAAGCCCGTCAGTCCCTTCTTGCGCCCACGCACCGTGGTGTACTGGAACAGAGGCAGCAGCGGCAGATCATTGCGCACCACTTCCTGCAGCTTCAGGTAGGAGGCCTTGCGCTCGTCGGGCACCAGAGAGTTCCCGCCTTCCTGCAGCAGCTTGTCGACCTCGGGGCTGTGGTATTGCCAGGTGTTCTGCCCGGCGCCGCCCGTCGCCACACTCGACGTCGATGCGAAGTAATCCGAGGTGTCGGGATCGGGGCCGGTCAGGAAGTCGATGCCGACGATGACGCTGTCGAACTGCGACGTCATCCAATAGTCGCCCCACATGACTGCCGGCGGCAGGTTCGAGATGGTCATCTCGACTCCGATGTCCTTGAACGACTGCTGTATGAACTGCTGCGCTTGCTCACGGATGTGGTTGCCCGCCGTGGTCGAGCAGGTGAAGGCGAGCTTGACCCCGTCCTTCGCCCGCACGCCGTCGCCGCCGGCGAGCCAGCCGGCTCCATCCAGCACCGCCTTGGCCTTCTCCAGGCTGAACTCGTGCTTGGGCAGATCCGGATTGTAGTAGAACGACTGCTGCGGCATGTAGGTTTCGGTTGGCGTGGGCAGACCGTAATAGAGCGCGTCGATGATCGCTTGTTTGTCGATCGCGTGGTAGAGCGCCGAGCGCACCGCGGGATCCTTGAATTGCGGCTTGCCCATGTTGAGCGTGAAGCTTTCAACGGTGCTGCCCGCGACGAGTTGGACCTCGCGATCGGCGAGGCCCTTGGCTTCTTCATAGTGGTCCGGCGTGATCCACTGCAGGCCGGTGATGTCGATGTCGCCGGACTTGAACTGCGTGTAGAGCACATTGAGGTCCGGGATGTACTTGATGATGACGCGCTCCAGATAGGGACCCTCACCAAAGTAGTCTGCGTTGGCGAGGAGCTCGATGTGATCGCCCGCTACCCGCTTGCCCCATTTGAACGCGCCGGTACCGATCGGCGCATTGTTGAAGGGCGCGGTGTTCTTGTCAGCCGCCTCGCCAAGCGCATGCTTTGGAACGATGAAGGTCGATGCGAGGATCGAAGGATAGGGCGCGTAGGTCTTTTCCATCCGCCAGGTGATCTCGGTCGGCGAGACGACCTTGATGTCACGCACGAGGTCGTGGCCGGCGCGGCGCCAGCTGCGGAAATCGGGCTCGACCATCAGGTCCAGCGTGAACTTGACGTCCTCGGCGGTGAACGGTTGCCCGTCGTGCCATTTGACGCCGTCGCGTAGCTTGATCTTCCAGTTGAGGCCGTCGGCGGAAATACCGCCATTTTCGACAGTCGGCACCTCGGCCGCCAGGGCAGGCGTGAACTTGCCATCCGGGTCGACGTTGAACAGCGGATCGAAAATGGCGAAATGTACGCCCTCGTCGACTTCGATATGCAGCAGGTGCGGATTGAACACCGTCGGCTCCTGCGAGAACCCGACGATGAGCTGGCCCGTCGGCTTGTCGGGTGCGGCCGCCAGCGCGGAGCCGCGACCGATGAGCGCCGGCACAGCGAGGCTGGCGCCGGTGGCGGCCATCAGGCCGAGTGCTTTGCGCCGGCTAATTTCCGGAAACAATGTGGTCTTGTCGGTGGCCATGTCATTCTCCTCTGTAGTTACGCGGTTGCGTTGCTCATTATCAATCCGCCCTTCTGCCGGAGCGGCCTGGTTCAACTAGAATCCGGTGATCAGCTCGATCTTCGATCCGTCGCTGAAGCGCGAAAAGCGGAAAGCGCCGGGGTCGACGATGGGCGTGCGGTTGGTGACGATGTCGGCCATGAGCCTGCCGGCAGCCGGGCCGATGCCGAAACCGTGACCGGAAAAGCCGGTTGCGATGTGGAAGCCTGGAGTGCTGTCGATGGCCGAGATCACCGGGACGGCGTCCGGGGTGACGTCGATGTAGCCGGCCCAGCGCTGCGCGATCTCAGCCTTTGCGAACGCCGGGAAAGCCTGGGTGAGTTCGACCAGCGCAGCATCGGAAAGTTTCTTGGACGGCTGGGGGTCGAGCACGCGGTTGTATTCGAAGGGGCTTGCCTCATCGAGCGACCAGCGGCTGGGGATCCGCGCTTCATCGAAGAAGCGGCCGCCGAGCCGAAACCGCAGCGAGTGCCATTCGGCGCGCAGGGCGGGTATGAAGTCGGCGGCGAAGCGGAAACTCTTCGGCACGATGTCGACGACGTTCTCGTGCCCGGAAGCGATGGTATAGCCGCCATCCCTGCGCTTGCGAACCGCGAAGCTTTTCGCCCAGATCGCCTGATCCGGCCCGCCTTCGAGAGGCTTGGTGCGGATCACCGAATTCATCACCTTGAGCTGCGGCAGGCGCAGACCGTGATTGCCGGAGAACAGGCTCGACCAGGCCCCGCCGGCCAGCACCACCGCGGCGCAGGCGATCGGCCCGCGTTCCGTGACCACGCCTGAAACCTTGCCGGCACTGGTTTCGATGCCGCGCACCGCGCATTCGGTCAGCACCGTCGCGCCATTGCGCCGTGCCGCCTCGGCTATCGCCGGAGCTGCCTTCTGCGGCTCGGCGCGGCCGTCGACCGGTGTATAGAGCGCGCCTTTGATGTCTAACCGCGAGTCGGGAAACATCGCCTTGAATTCGGCGCCGCTCAGCATGCGCGATTCCAGTTGGTACGGTTCGAGGTTGCGGTTCCAGCGCTCGTGTTCGGCAAAATCGCGATCCGTTTCGCAGGTGAAGATGATGCCGGCGCGCGTGTACCCGGTATGCGCTTCGACGCGCTTGTCGAGGTTGCTCCAAAGACGCAACGCTTCCGCCATCAGCGGCACCTCACGCGGATCGCGCCGCGAAATGCGCACCCATCCCCAATTGCGGCTCGACTGCTCGTGGCCAATGCCACCCTTCTCGCACAGCGCCACGCTCAGGCCACGCTCGGCGAGTTCAAGCGCGGTCGAACTGCCGATGATGCCACCACCGATAACGACAACGTCGACTTTTTCGGGCAATTCGGCATCGCCATGAACGGGAACGACATAGGGACCTGGCATGTCAGTAGAATTCTTCCAGTTGGCAATTCAGGGTGAACTCGGCGACGCTCGCTTCATTGGGCAGATCGACGAGCATGGCGATGATGCGAGCAAGATCGGCCGGGTCGGTCATGTCAGCCGGGGCGCGCGCCTCGAGCGCGCGGGCCATGTCGGTGTCGACCAGGCCAGGACAGACCGCGGTGGCACGGATGCCGACATCGAAGCCGGCGTGGCGAATGCCATGGGCAAGCGCAACAGCCGCGAATTTCGTCATCGAATAGAGGCCGGAGCCCGCGTGCTTGACCCTTTTGCCCGAAAGCGAGCCGAGGATGATCACCCTGCCGCGCCCGCTCGCCGTAAGCGCGTTCCACGCCGCCTTGGCCAGCCGGCGCGGCGCCTTGCAATTGATCTCGAGAAGCCGGTTCAGTTCGTCGTCATCGGCCTCGATGACCGTACTGGTGCTGCAAATGCCCGCACTAGCGACAATGGCGTCGATCCGCCCGAAACGTGCCGTCGCCGCCGTCACCCATCCGGTCTCGAGGTCGGCGCCGGCAGCGTCGTAGGCATGGATGTGGACCGAGGCGGGATCGGCCCATTCGGGCAGCCGGGGGTCGCGCATGCCGAGCGAGAGCCGCCAGCCCTGCCGTGCGAGCTCCCGCGCTGTCGCCGCGCCGATGCCGCGGCTCGCTCCGGAGACCAGCGCGACCCGGTTCCGTGTCACGGCAGGCCCACGATACGCCGATAGGCGCGCTTGAGGATGTCCATCAGCTGCTGCTGTTCCTCGGCGGAGATGAATTTGAAGAAGTCCCTGGACTGTTCCGTCACCAGCGGGCGGATTCGTGCGGCGAGCGCGGCGCCCTTCTCGGTGATGTAGAGTTCCTGCGCGCGGCTGTCGGTCGAGGACTGCCGCCGCGTGATCAGGCCATGATCTTCCATCTGCTCCATCAGCCGGCCGGTGGCGGAGCGATCGCGCAGGATCAGTTGGGCAATGATCGAGGGACGGATGCCGGGATGGCTGTCGACCAGCAGCAATGTGGTGATCTTGCCGGTGCCCTTGGCCACGTCGAGGCCTTCGAGCTTGTCATCGAGGTCGCGCGACACCGCGATGTTCATGGTGCGGATATAAAAGCTCAGCGTGTCCTCGAGCACGTCCAGCGTGACTTCGGTGATCGACGTCGGCGGCGTTTTCGACCGTGCGTTCACGCGTACTTCCGCTCCGCTTCCACGGCTTCGCCGATCGCGGAGCGCAACAGACGCTCCCCAACCCGGCAGGAACCGGTCGTCAGGACATTTCCAAGTTAGAACGTAATCAAATGCCAGATAGTGGACATTTGCAACTATATTTCGCGGCTAAGCGGAAAGATCCTGTAGTCGGCTCCTTTTGCGATGCCGCTGGCCTCAGGCTGCGCTCTCCCAGTCCGCGCCAGGAATGGCCGCCACGAGCCGTTTGGTGTAGTCGTTCTGGGGATCGCGGAATACCTGTACCGGGGTTCCGGACTCGACCACGCGGCCCTTATACATGACCGCGATTTCGTCGCAGATCTGGCTCGCGATGCGCAGATCGTGGGTGATGAACATCATCGCCACATTGGTGTCGCGCTGGATCTCGGTGAGCAGCTGCACGATCTGCGCCTGGATGGAGACGTCGAGCGCCGAGACCGCCTCGTCGGCCACCAGCAGCAACGGGTCGAACATCAGGGCGCGCGCGATGCCGATGCGCTGCCGCTGCCCGCCGGAAAATTCGTGCGGAAAGCGGTCATAGGCGCCGCGGTCGAGCCGCACCGTCCCGAGGAGGCGCAGCGCCTTGCTGCGCGCCTCCGCCGCCGCCATGCCATGCGCGACGGGACCGACAGTCAGGATCCGGCCCACGGTGTGGCGCGGGTTGAGCGAGGCGAACGGATCCTGGAATATCATCTGGATCAACGGACGCATCGGGCGGAACGCGGCGGCCGACATTGCCGCGATGTCACGTCCGTCGAACATAATGCGTCCGCTGTCGGGCTCCGCGAGCTTGAGCAGGACCCTTCCTAGCGACGACTTTCCGGAGCCGGATTCGCCGACGATGCCCAGCGTCTGGCCTTTGCGGATCGAGAAGCTGACATCATTGACCGCATGCACGATGCGCGCCTTGGTGAAGAAACTTCCCTGCCCGCCATAGATTTTGTTGAGCTTGTCTACCTCGATCACCACCGGCTGTGCCGCGTGTTTCTCGCGCTCTAGCGAGCGCACGCGCGGCACGGCCGCAATCAACCGTTGCGTATAGGGATGACTGGGACGGTTGAGCACGTCGGCGGTCAGGCCCTGTTCGACCAGCTTGCCCTTCTCCATGACGACGACGCGGTCGGCGATCTCGGAGACGACGCCGAAATCATGGGTGATGAACATCACGCTCATGCCCTTGCGTCGTTGGATCTTGCGGATCAATTCGAGGATCTGCGCCTGCGTCGTCACATCCAATGCCGTTGTCGGCTCGTCGGCAATCAGCACATCGGGATCGAGCGCCAGCGCCATCGCGATCATCACGCGCTGTCGCTGTCCGCCGGAAAGGCGGAACGGATATTGGTGTTGCATCAGCGGCGGTTCGGGCAGGCCAACCTCTTCCAGCAATTCCAGCACCCGGAGCGCGCGGCTGTCGCGGTCGCCGACATTGTGCGCGCGCATGACCTCGACAATCTGGGCGCCGACCGTCATCAAAGGATTGAGCGCGGAGAGCGGATCCTGGAAGATGATCGATACCGCGCGGCCGCGAAGCCCGCGCAGCGTCGTTTCGTTGGCGCCGGTGATCTCCTGGCCCTTGAACAGGATCTTGCCCGACGTGACGCGGATGGTCGAGGGCAATAGTCCCATCACCGCGTTCGCCGTCACCGACTTGCCGGAACCGGATTCGCCGATAATGCAAAGAATCTCGCCAGCGTGCAGTTTAAACGATACGTCTTCGACCGCGAACGCTCGCTCCATGTTGCTCGGCAGGCTCACCGTCAATCGTTCGACAGCCAGCAGAGGCTCGCCGCCGCGTTGGGCACCCTTCGTGCTGTTCGCCATGTCGGCACTCCCTTCGCACCAGGTCGGCGGCTGCAAGCAAACGACGTCAGCACGAGCGTAGCGGAGATAGTGGATAACGACAACTATCTCGGTTGTGCTCGGACGCAAAGAGGAGTTGGCCGCCTTTCGACGGCTGGATGATCAGGCACGCCGGCTGGAGCGAACCTCGGATAATCCGTCTTTCCATGCATTCGTCGCTAGCGAACGCGCCGCATCGGCCTCGTATGGCCGTCGATCAGTGTTTAGTTGGCAGACGGATTCTACGACAGAGCATCACGCAAACTGCAGCCGTGCGCCTTGAGACTGACGCCAAAGAATTCCAGTTCAAACTTGTTCATCGGAATGCCTCCGGGATTGGTGGAAGGCATTATCCGCCATTGTGCCCCCTTCCCCGTAATGCGCCCGGTTTTCGCCCAAACGCGCCGGACGAGTACAACGACAGTACAACTTAGAGGAACTGGTTCCACTAAGCTGTATACGTTGCTTTTCGCGACGCCGGCCTCTGTGAGATGTGACTCATTTCATTCTAATTTTCAAAGCATAACCATCAATGTCATTCAACACCGCTTTTCTGCTCATGGCCCAATACAATGGTAAGGCCATCATTCCGCTGGATCAGGTCCGGCGCGATTTCTTTTCGCACCTGACGCTCCCGAACTTTCTCCGCAAACTCAGTTCAGGCGACATCGCCTTGCCGCTCATGCGAATAGAAACAAATCAGAAATGTGCCATGGGTATCCATTTGCAGGATTTGGCAGACTACCTTGATAAGCGCAGACCGGTGGCCCAGAGGGAGTTTTCCCAGATGAGCGGTTGGAAAATGCAGATGTAGCGCTGAGGAAGCGTCCGCTTCGCGCCCGATGTCGGCCATTGGGCTAGTGTCTGCCACATCCCGAAAGCGGTCACCGGAGACCGAGCTGTAAGTCTCCTTCCACGCCGTTAGTAGCCGGAGAGCTCCTCGCTGCGTACATCCCCATCGTTGACGCCCAACCCGCTGAGCATCTCGTGCATGGCTCCGACCATCGCCGGCGATCCCGCAAGGTAGTAGATAGGCGCGAGCATGTCGGGCAGATGCCGCCGCATCAACGCGGCATTGATCGCTCCAGTCTGCCCATCCCAGGGTTGAGCCACTTCACTCGCCGCTGTCATCGTGGCGACAACGTTGAAGTTAGGGTTGGTCTTCTGCAGCCATTGCAGTTCCCCGAGAAAGGCTGCGTTCTCCGGCCGGCGGTTCGAATAAAATAGCGTGATGCGGTGGGGCAGCCTTGCCGCGGCGGCATAGCGAGCCATGGCCAGAAACGGCGTGATGCCGATGCCGCCAGCAAGGAACACCGCCGGTCGCATCGGATCGTCGTGCAGGGTCAAGTCGCCATTTGGATCAGTCATGCGCACCCCGCCGCCCATGGGGAGCGACGCCAGGGAACGCTTGAATGCCGTATCGCGGAGGCGCGTTGCGACCATCAACTCCGGCTCCTCTGGCCCGCTGGCCAGCGTGAGGTGGCGGGAGCTACCCTTGCTGTCCGTCTCGGACGGGTTGAGCAGCGTGAGCGATATCGACTGGCCGGCCAGATGACGGAAACCGGCCGGCTTGGCGAAGCGAAACGCCATGGTGCCGTCGGCAACCATGTCGCGACCAACCAATTGCACTTCATGCGTAACGCTCTGGCGATTGAGCCTGCCTGATAGCTTGAGACCGTCGCGCATGTTGAGACTGAGCAGCGCGATGTTCGTCGCCCCCGCGATCATCTCGAGCGTTTGCACAGCGTAGAACATGGTGTCGAATTCTGCCGCGTGCGCCTTGGCCGCGAGGAACAACGCGGAGGGGATAAGCACCAGGATGCCGTTTGCCGCAATCACCGGCATGCGCCTGAGCTTCGCGCCGACAACACCGGCCCGCCGTCCGCCGGAAAGGGCAAGGCCCGAGCCGCCTGCTGCAGCGATGGCAGGGACCAGCAGCAGGAAGCCCCATGGTATGGCCGTCTTGACGGCGATGATGGTGCCGTCGGAGGCGAATAGTTCAGCGAGCACGGTCGAGAACCAGAAGGTCAGGATCGTTAGGAGCGCGATCGTGCCTGCGACGGGATGAATGAGCTTGGTCATGGTTTCTGTGTCTTCACCGGCTGATGGCGAGCACGCCCAGCACCGAGGCGGCGGCGGCAAGCCCGATGCGGACGTAGTGAATCATGATCCAGGTGTTGAGCCGGTCAGGAACCTGGTCGAGGGGCAGGGCTTTGGCCGCGAACTGAGCGTTGGTTGGCACGAACCAGATCATTGTGAGCGCCAGGACGCCCGCGATGCAGGCGGCCGATCCGATCCAGAGCATACGCGGCCCAACGTCGCCCCAGCCGAGCCAGAGGGAGCCGATCAGGCCGACGAGGGTCGGAACGACGACAATAGGAATCGCCCCGGAAATGAACCCGTTGTTCTGGCTGAACCAGTCGAGGAACTCGGCTGCGGGGAGGCTCTTCCAGTAGCCGCCGAGCGTCACACCAATAGTCAGCATGACTCCGGCGAACATGGCCGAACCCGTGACGGCGAGTATGTTGAACAGGAGTCGCATCGGACTCTCTCCTCTTGGCTTGATTTCGATTGTGATGACTTCGGGCTGCAGGCGTCGCGTTTATGCGACGCAGATGCCGGGCACCGCCACCTTCTGGAACAAGTGCGGAGAGGCAACCTCCGACGACGGATAGGCTCCCAGTTTCGCTCTGAATTCGGGATGAGTGAACGCGGCCCGGAAGGCGGCCGTCGATTCCCAGACTGCGTAGTTCAGGTAGGTCGGGTTTTCGCCGATGGCGCGGTGGAGCTGGATGGAAATGAGGCCCGGCTGGGTCTTCATGAAGGACGCATCGTCCTCCCACGCTTGAAGAAACACCGCTTCGTCGGCCGGATCGAGCGTGAACAGATTGATGAGCACGATGGCCTTGGCATCGATTCCGATCTGACGGTCGATGGGAAAGGCAGGATCGAGGGGGCGCATGGTGGGCATGAAGGTCTCCTGAAGGTGAATTGCCACCGAAGCGGCGATTTGACATCATTATGTCGACTGGGTACCATCGACACATAATGAATTGACATCATCATGTCAATAGCATCATATGGTGACAAATGAACAAACCACAGCGCACCTCAGCCGGAGATGCCTTGACCGATCTCATTCTGACGATGTTCCGGGTGAACAACCTGACCCTTGCCTGGGGCGACCGGCTCGTGGCGCCTCTAGGGCTGACGAGTGCCCGTTGGCAGATCCTGGGGGCCGTCGTGGCGGCGGAACGGCCACAGCCGGTCGCCTGGCTTGCGCGCGATCTCGGCGCCAATCGCCAGAACGTTCAGCGCATCGTCAACGATCTGACCAAGGAAGAGTTGGTGGCATTCGAGCCAAACCCGCATCATCGCCGTGCGCAACTCGTGACGCTGACCGACAAGGGACGGCAGACCTATGATGCGGCCATTCGCTTGTACACGCCGCGGGTCGAGGCGCTCGCGGAAGGGCTTGCCGTAAAAGACATCGAAGCGGCCCGCAGCGTGATGACGATGCTGCGGCAGAAACTTGAGGGCGATGAAAATACTCATGTGTAAGCCTCGCCCAGCGAACGGTGGTGTGCGTAGGGCGGGTTGTGATCGCTAACCGACCAGCGTCTGGTCCGCAGGGCCGGCCCGACATTGGCCATTGGCTTGAATGTCCGCTACTCGCCTTCTGGAAGCAAGAAGCAGCCAGTCTGCTGCCGGCCCCTGAGCGGACATCGCACTTTCTTGTCAACCCTATCTTCCCAAACGGACCGCTTGGGGTGTCGGTCATTCTGGTAGGCGGCAGCGAGCGCACGTAGGCAAGGAAGACCCTGTGGGCGTAAGCGGAAACGGGAGATACTTAGGCGCCCCTGCACCAGCATTCCGGCTCGAAAACTCACACCCTGAAGTTCACAAATCCTGCACTAATCACGCAACTCTGAAACGCGACCCATTTTGTGCCCAAGCGCTGCTGACGAGTACGACAGCAGTACAACTTCGAGGAGGTGACGCCCCTTAAGTTGCTGAATAGACGTTGCTTTTCGCGATGTCCGTCCAATCCATCATCGGCGCAATAGCCAGTCTATGTGCTTGATACGTCATCGTTTTTGTTTAACTTTAAATCGTTAGCTTGTGTCAAGTACACACGAGCGTGCGCCACGATACTGCGCTTTTCGCCAAACCTTCGGTGAACTCATCAAGCTCCATATCGATGACATGTGCGAGGTTGGCAAGGCCTGCCAGACCCGCGCGCCGCGTTGCGATCAACTGTCCGTCGGCGACAGGTGAAGAGCGGCCCGCAGGCCGGCATCACGGCCGGACCGCCGGCGTCTCGACCCGCAAGCCACGGGCCCGCTCCATCAGATGGAGCTCAAGGTCAACGAGTTCCGGTGCGCCAAAGGCGAAGGGCTCCGCCCTGACCCCGATCATGCAGTTGCGCAGGCGCCGCTGCAGCGAACCGACCGTCTGCCACTCCAGCCGGTAGAGCGGATAGCCGGTCGGATGCGCCTGCGGCATGACACTGCCGCCGAGCCGTTTGCCCCAATTGTCGTCGTGGCAGGAGGCGCAGGAAAGATCGAGCTGGCCGATACGGCTCTGGAACAGACGCCGACCGTTGTCGCGAAACGGCGCCAGCCGGGCGTCGATCGCCGGTGTGATTGGCATGCCGCGCGACTGATGCGTCACATAGGCCGTCAGGGCGAGCAACGCGTCAGATTCCGGCGTCAGCGGCTCGGCCTGCTGCCGCTCCCCGCGGCAGGAATTGATGCGCCCGGCAAGGTCGATCGGCCGTCCCGTCGCCTCGTCAAAGGCCGGGTAGCGCGTGGCAACGCCGCGCATAGTCTGACTGGCATCGCCATGGCAGCCGGCGCAGGCGACATCCGCCCTACCCTCCGACTGCTGCCAGAGCTGCTCGCCCTGCAGCACCCACAGCATACCGGGGTTGCTCATGTCGTCGGCTTGCAGCGCCTGCGTCTCCGGCGTCATGAAGTCGAAGCCGGAGCGCTTTGCGCTGCCTTCGATGCCGGCAGCGATAGCCATGCTGCAGACGACCGCCGCGATGATCCCCACCAGGCCCCAGAGGGCACGCATCAGCCCACCGTGATTTCGGCCGATGCCGTTTGAGTCTTTCCGGCATCGTCCGTCCAGGTGAAGTCGATCGTGCCGCTCGTCGTGGCGACGAGCGTGAAGGCGATGAACGGATTGGCCGATACCGCTGGAAAGAGATCGGCCGAAAACACCTCCTCGCCGTTGTAGGTACAGGCAAAACGGCGGATGATGTCGCGTGGGATGTTGATGCCGTTTGGGCCGACACGGTAGCCGGTCTCCATCGGATGCGCGATCATCGCTCGGATCTCGACGACCTCGCCCTGCCTGGCCGCTTTCGGCACGTTGACGAGTGCGCGCGCCATTATGAGAGATCCTCGATACAAGCGGCCAGCGTGACGATCGCGCTTGCACGGCTTGACCAGAAGCTGCCGTCGCTCATCTCAGCGACCGCGACCACCACCTGGGAGGTCGCGAGCCGGATCCTCGTCGAGACGGTGGCGCGGCCCGAGCGCGGCCCGAGACGGAAAACCGCGACATTCGCCTCCGGGTTTTTCTCGTTGAAGACCGCGATGCGCCGGACATGATCGTCCGCGGTCATCGGGCTCTCGGCGGCGACCGTGATCCCGACCGCATTGCCGTTTTCGACCAAAGGCGGCAGGTCGAGCCGGACGCGGCCGTCGAGAACGTCGGCTCCCCCGGTGAAGGTACGGATCGCTTCATCGAGGCTCGGACGGGCAACGGCCCAGCGCGGCAGGCTGATCACCAGAAGGCCGGTCATGCCGGCCCGAAGAAACTGCCGCCGTCCGACCAAGCCTCCGTGAACTCGAAGCGGGTCTTCGCGCATAATCACCCCTTCAGCGTCGTGAGATAGGCGACGATATCCTCGATGTCGGCGCCGGTCAGGATCGGCTTGCTGCGCCAGGCGGTGGCGACGCGCCGGCCTTCCTCTTCCGCGATCCGGTAGTAGGAAGGCATGATCGTATTCGGCACGAGCCGTTTCATGTCGACCACGCGCAGCCGGATCTGGCCTTCCAAAAGCCTTGCCCCGACGCCGGTCAGGTCGGGCGCCAGCGTGCCGTGCAGATGCGCATCGGGGAACGGCCCGCTGTGGCAGAGCGTGCAGAGGCTGCGCTGCCGGTCCGAGATCAGCGCGGCGCCGCGCGCCGGATCACCCTTGCCGCCGACCAGAGGCTCCATGATCGCATCGCCGGTCACGACGTAAGATCCCGCCTCCTCGCAGGCACCAGACGAGGCCGCAAGCAGCAATCCCGCAACAGCGAGGCAAGCCGTCCTCATCATCCGAACACCTCGCTGGTGATCGTCCGGAACCAGTCCTCCGCATAGGCCGCTTCCAGTTCGCGGACAGAGGACGGCGCTTCAAGCGGGCTGGTGCCGCCCGCACCCTCCACCTCGGCAAGCAGGCCGTCGCGCGGCTGGTAGACGCCTGCGATCGAAATGCCGTAGCCGGGCGCGATCAGGCTGTAGCAGGTGTTGATGAGCTTCGGCTGCGCCAGCTGCCGCTCCCTGACCAGCGCGGCGACCGCCGCAGCGCAGGCTTTTGCCTGGGCGTTGGCGCTGAAGGCGGATTTCGGCATCGCCCCACCGATCGCCGCGTCGCCGATGACGTGGATCGCTGGCTGCAGGCGGGACTCGAAGGTGACCGGGTCGATCGGGCACCAGCCCGTCTGATCCGCGACACCGGCCGACTGCGCGATCCTGCCCGCACGTTGTGGTGGGATGACGTTGGCGATATCGGCCTTGTGGCTGCCGAACTCGGTCACCAGCGTCCTTGTCACCGGGTCGACTTCCGTCACCCTGCCGCCCGAGGACAGCGGCACCCATTCAATCAGGCCGGGATAGAGCTCTCGCCAGGCGGCTTCGAACAGCCGCTGCTTCGAAAAGGCGTCCTTGGCGTCGAGGATGATCAGCTTCGAGCGTGGCTTGCTGGTCTTGAGGTAATGCGCGATGAGGCTTGCTCGCTCGTAGGGACCGGGCGGGCAGCGGAACGGATTGGCTGGCGCGGAGAGAATGACCACCCCACCGTCCGGCATCGCCGCGAGCTGGTCGCGCAGCAGCAACGTCTGCGGCCCCGCCTTCCAGGCATGCGGCATGATCTCCGCCGCCGCCTCGTCGTAGCCCGGCAGCGCGTCGAAGCGCAGGTCTACGCCGGGCGCCAGCACCAGCCTGACGTAGCCGATGTCAGTTCCGTCATCCAGCCGAACGCGCCGGCGCTCGGCATCGACGGCGACAGCGCGCTTTCGGATGAACCCGATGTCGCCGAACCGGTCATAGCCGAAGGTCTGCGCCTCGATACCGCGCAGCCCTGCAAGCACGGCATTGCTGAACGGGCAGGCCAGATAGGCTGTCTCCGGCTCGATCAGCGTCACGGCAAGGTCGCGATCCAGCTGCTTCAGTGCGCGGGCGCAGCTTGCCCCGGCAAAGCCGCCGCCGACCACGACCACGCTGGGCTGCGCCTGTGCGCGTACCTGCGGCGCAGCAAGGACCGCCGCGGCGACGCTGGCCGCCGCGCCGCCGATCAAGGCTCTACGGCTGGGCATGGCGTGCCGCCTCGGGTTTGGCGAGCCATTCGGCGATGGCGCGCGTCTCTTCCTCGGTATATCCCCTAGCGATGCGGTCCATGACCGTCGCCTTGCGCTCACCGGAACGGAAGGCTTGCATCTGGGCGACGATGTCGTCCGCCGCGTGGCCGTCGAGCGAGGGGATGGCTGAGCCAAGCGCCGCCGGCCCGTGACAGCCGGTGCACGCCGCCGCACCAGGCGCTGCGCCGGCCCATGCCGGCGCGCTGGCCGCGAGCGCCGCAACCAGGACGGGCGCGAACGATCGTCCGCGCCTGTTCTTTGGGCGCATCATGTCATGCGAGGTCATGGTTTTTCAGCGGCAGCGTGCGGATGCGCTTTCCGGTGGCGGCGAAGATGGCATTGAGGACGGCCGGCGCGGCGACCGCGATGGTCGGCTCGCCGACGCCGCCCCAGAAGCCGCCGGACGGCACGATGATCGTCTCCACATCAGGCATTTCGGCCATGCGCATGACCTCGTAGCTGTCGAAGTTCTCCTGCTCCATGCGGCCGCCATTGACGGTGCATTCGCCGTAGATGCAGGCGGAAAGGCCATAGACGAAGGAGCCCTCGACCTGCCGCTCCACTTGTGCGGGATTGACGACATGACCCGGATCGGTGGCCGCCACGATGCGATGGATCCTGAGCTGCCCGTCGGTGACCGAAACCTCCGCTGCCGCCGCGACATAACTACCGAAACCCATGATCTGCGCCAGGCCGCGGTGAACGCCGGCGGCTGGCGGGGTGTCCCAGCCGATCCGCTCGGCAACCGCCTCCAGCACGGCGAGGTGCTTCGGATGCTTGGCCATCAGCTTGCGGCGGAAGGCGAGCGGGTCGACGCCGGCCGCATGGGCGAGTTCGTCCATGAAACACTCGACGTAGAGCGCATTCTGGTTGAGGTTCACGCCACGCCAGAAGCCCGGCGGGATCGGCGGGTTGCGCATGGCATGGTCGATCCGCAGATTGTCCACCGTGTAGCCCAGTGTGCCTTCCGTGCCACTGAGGACGAGGCCCTGGAAGACGACCGGGTCCATGCCGTTCTGCATGCCTTCCGGCCGCACCGCCGCAAGGATCGACTGGCCGGATATACGCATGTGCAGAGCGGTCAGGTTGCCGTCCGCGTCGAGCGCGCCCGTCAGTCGGCACCGCGTCGTCGGATGATAGGCGCCGTGCAGCATGTCCTCTTCACGCGACCAGATGAGCTTTACGGGTGCTCCCGGCACCTGCTTGGCAATGCTGACCGCTTGGCGCACATAGTCCTGGAAGTTGCCGCGCCGGCCGAAGCCGCCGCCGAGATGGATCTTATGCACCTCGCATTGCTGCACCGGCAGGCCGGCGGCCTCGGCCGCTGCGGCAAGGCTCGCCTCGCCATTCTGGGTCGGCACCCAAACCTCGCAGCGCTCCGGCGTGTAGAGCGCCGTCGCGTTCATCGGCTCCATGGTTGCGTGGTTCTGATAGGGATAGGCATAAGTCGCCGTGACCGTTCGGCCGCCAGCGGACAGGGCGGCTCCAGCGTCACCTTGCTCGGCGCCAATGAAGGCGTCATTTGCGCCGAGGCCTTCTTCGAGCATCGCCGCGATCGAGGCGCTGGTGACCTGCCGGTTGGGACCTTCGTCCCAGACGACCGGCAAGGCATCGAGAGCGGTCTTCGCCCGCCACCACGTGTCGGCTACAACAGCAACAGCGGTCTCGTCGACCTGAACGACGGTGCGCACGCCGGGCATTTCAGCCACCGCCGCCGCGTCGAAGCTCTCCACCTTGCCGCCGAAATACGGGCAGGCCCGGATTGCCGCGTTGAGCATGTTCGGCAGCTTGAGGTCAGTGCCGTAGACCTGGCTGCCGTTGAGCTTATCGGCCGTATCAAGCCGCGGCAGCGGCTTGCCGGCTATGGTCCAATCCTTCGGGTCCTTCAGCGTGACATTGGCGGGCGGCGTCATCCGCGCAGCGGCGGCGGCCAACTGTCCATAAAAGGTGGCGCGATCCGATGCCGCATGCGTGACCATGCCCATCCTTGCGGTGCATTCGCTGGCCGGCACGCCCCATTCGGCGGCCGCAGCGGCAATCAGCATCTCGCGCGCGATGGCGCCACCAATGCGCACATATTCGTGCGATTCGCGGATGCCTCGGCTGCCACCGGTCGAGAAATTGCCCCATACGCGGTCGCGCGCGAGATTCTGGGCCGGCGACGGATATTCGGTCGTGACCTTGGACCAGTCGCAATTCAGCTCCTCGGCGACGAGTTGCGCCAGGCCGGTCAGAGTCCCCTGCCCCATCTCGGAGCGGGCGATGCGGATGATCACCGTGTCGTCGGGCCTGATCACCACCCAGGCGTTGATCTCCGGCGCCGTCTCGGCGCCCTCGGCAAGTGCAGGCTTGATGAACGGCACGTTGAACCCGAGGGACAGGCCGCCAGCCGTGGAGGCCACGCCAACGATGAAGCTGCGGCGGGAGATGGAAATTATGGCGTTCATGGATATTCTCCTCAACCGCGTTGCGTGGCTTCACCGCCATTGGCGGCCAGCTTGATCGCGGCGCGCACCCGGTTGTAGGTGCCGCAGCGGCAGATATTGGTGATCTCGGCGTTGATGTCTTCGTCCGTGGGGTTCGGGTTCTGCATGAGCAGACCCGCCACAGCCATGATCATGCCGGCCTGGCAGTAGCCGCATTGCGGCACGTCGAGCGCCAGCCACGCCTGCTGGACCGGATGCGAACTATCCGGCGAAAGCCCCTCGATGGTGGTGATTTGCTGGTCCGGCTCGACCGCGCTCACCGGAAGCACGCACGAGCGCGTGGCGGCGCCGTCTATATGGACGGTGCAGGCGCCGCAAGCGGCAACCCCGCAACCGTACTTCGTTCCGGTAAGCCCGATCTGCTCGCGGATCACCCATAGCAGCGGCGTGTCCGGATCGACCTCGATGTCACGTGGCGTGCCGTTGACGATCAATCTGGCCATTGTGCAATCCTTTCGATCAAAGGCTGGCGAGGACCGCCGTCCGGATGCCGCGCGGCATGGCCTGGCGGCAGAGACCGGAAGTCCCGGCTAGCGACGAGGCCAAATTAGCCAGGACCTGTCGCAGAACCTTGTCCCGATGACCGTCAGTTCATCGCAAGCTGTCGCAGGCGAAGCGTTCTGATACACTTCGTTACACTTCTCACGGTTTGTTGATGCCGCGCGAGATTGCCGCCATGGTGCGGAAGGTGATCATCCGTGTAGACGCAAACTAGATATCGTCGATACTGGCCGACTATTTGGCGGCGGCTTTGGAGCATTGCATGGAAGTGGCGCAGCACATCGCGGTCGTCGACGACCACAGGGACATCCGCGACCTCGTCGGGAAATACCTCACCCAGCAGGGTTACCGCGTCAGCGTCGCCGACAGCACGGCCGCGCTCAAGCGGCTGCTCGACCGCAGCCTGCCCGATCTCATCGTGCTCGACGTCATGATGCCTGGCGAGGACGGCATCGCCGCCTGCCGGCACGTGCGCGGGACGGTCGACGTTCCGATCATCTTCCTCACCGCCATGGCCGAGGAGATCGACCGGATCGTGGGCCTCGAGATCGGGGCCGACGACTACCTGACCAAGCCGTTCAACCCGCGGGAACTGCTGGCGCGGATCAAGGCTGTGCTCAGGCGCGTCCACAGCCTGCCGCCGCAGCGCGGCCGCCTCAAGTCGAACGCGCTTCGGTTCGACCGCTGGACGCTGAATGTCGGCCGCCGCGAGCTGGTCGGTCTCGACGGCGTGGCAGTCGCGCTCAGCACGGCTGAATTCCGCCTTCTCACCGCCTTCATCGAGCATGTCGGAATCGTGCTTAGCCGGGATCAGTTGCTCGACCTCACGGTCGGGCGCACCGCCGACGGGTTTGACAGGGCCGTCGATAACCAGGTGAGCCGGCTGCGCAAGAAGATCGAGGCGGATCCGAAGAGTCCGATGCTGATCAAGACGCACTGGGGCGGCGGCTACTGCTTCACCGCCGAGGTGGCCCAGGCATGATGCTGTTGTGGAGACGCAGCCTGGCGGCCCGCTTCCTCATGCTGGTGCTGCTTGCGCTCGCCCTGTCGCAGGCGATCACGTTCCTGATCTCGTGGGACGAGCGCGGCCAAGCCCTGCACGCGGCGGCCAAGGGCGAGTTCGTCAGCCGCACCTCCTCGCTGGCGCTTCTGCTTGACACCACGCCGCCATCGCTTCGGCCCGACATCCTCAACGTCAGCGGCACGGCCTATACGCGTTTCTGGACCTCGGACGACGGACCGAGCAATCCCCTCGCTTGGCAACAGGAGGCATTTACCCAGCTCGCCAAGCCGCTGCCCGGGATTGCCGGCAAATATGCCGCCTACATGAACGGACAGGCCTCGAACGCAGTCGATGCCGCCGATCGTTCCGTGCCGCCGCGCATGTTGGATTTGTCCGGCAATGGCAGGCCCTTCTCGCGGCCGGCCAAGTTTCTTTATATGGACGCCGCCCCAAACGGCATGGGCCTTTCGGTTCGTCTCGACGACAGCACCTGGCTGAATGCCGCCTACGCCAAGGCAATGCCGAACGCCTTCTGGACGACGCAATCGGCGATATCGCTGGCGCTCACCGCGCTCATCCTGTCCGCCATCGCGATTTTCGGGGCGCAGGCAATCGCGCGTCCGCTGCGACGGCTCGCCAATGCCGCCGAACTGTTCGGTCGTGGCGAGGCCGTGCCGCGGCTGCCAGAATCAGGACCCGACGACATCCGCCAGACCGCCGAGGCGTTCAACCGCATGCAGGAGCGCCTGCAGCGCTTCGTCGAGGACCGCACGCGGATGCTTGCGGCGATCAGCCACGACCTGCGCACGCCGCTGACCTCGCTGCGGCTGCGCGCGGAGTTTGTCCAGGATCACGAACTCCAGGAAAAGATGCTGAAGACCATCGAGGAAATCCAGACGATGACGGAAGCGGCGCTCGCCTTCGCGCGTGAGGACGCCGCGGTAGAGGCGACGCGCACCGTCGACCTTTCAGCACTGGTCGGCAGCCTCTGCGACGATCTCGCGGAGCTGGGCCAAAACGTCACCGTCAATGACGGGCCCAAGGTGCTGTATCGCTGCCGGCCGGACTCCCTGCGCCGGGCGATCCGCAACCTCGTCGAAAATGCCGTCCGCTACGGCGAGCAGGCCAATGTGAGCCTGGTCAGGAGTGACGACAGTCTGGACATCGTCGTCGAGGACGCCGGACCCGGCATTCCGCAAGGCGACATGGAACAGGTGTTCGCCCCCTTCTTCCGCCTGGAGCAGTCGCGCAACCGGGAGACCGGCGGCGTCGGGCTCGGCCTGTCAATCGCCCGCGCCATCGCCCGTCACCATGGCGGCGACATCGTGCTGGAGAACCGGAGCGAGGGCCTTCGCGCGATTATCAGTCTGCCGCTGATCGACATCGCCAAGCAGCTTGCCCCGG
>NZ_RZTA01000065.1:0-35779 GCF_004023115.1 Mesorhizobium sp. M6A.T.Cr.TU.017.01.1.1 | reverse complement strand
TACCTCAACAAAGCACTAGGAACCGCCATGAACGCCATCGCTCGGCAAAGCACGGTCACCGACCTGATTGAGGAATACGACCAGAAGCGCGCCGCCATGGATGCCGAGGTCCGGTCATTCGAGGCCGCTTACACCCGCCTAGAAATGGCGGCCTGCATCCAAGGCAAGTTCGTCGGCCCCGTCTCTCAACACCGCCCCTACGTCAACGCTGATAGCCTCAAGCGCAATCTGTGCAAATCCGGCTGGAAGGCTATCTATGACCGCCTACAGATTGACCGAATCGCCAGCGCTCGGGATCGCAAGCTTTTCGACCAGACGGTTGAGAACCCGCCGGATCTGACCTTCGACAACGCCAAGGCAACGTTCGGCGACTATCTGGAACGGCCACGCCATCACATATTGCGTGGCCTCGCCGAGGTCTTCGCCGATCTCGACCCCGCCTACAAATCGCATTCCAAGGTCAAGATTGGCGTAAAGGGTCTGCCCAAGCGGGTGATCCTGTCGAGCTTCGGGAGCTATTTCGGAACCTACGGCCGGGACAAACTACGCGACATCATCAACGCGCTCGCCGCCTATCGCGGGCAACCGCTCATGGAGCATGCCGAGTTCAGCGCAATCGAGGTGGCGCATAAGGCTGGCGACGATGCTGTTCTTGATGGGCGCGCCTACACCAGCGAGCCGCGATATGGAAAAACAGACGAATACCAGACCCTTGATCGCGGCATCACCATTCGAAAGTTTGGGAACGGCAACGCGCATGTTTTCTTCGCGCCCGCCACGCTGCTCGATATCAACCGCGCCCTTGCCGAGTTCTATGGCGAGGTGCTGCCAGACGCCGAAGAGGAGGACGCACAGAAGCGCCCCGGCACCGAGATAGCCAAAGACCTGCAATTCTACTGGTCGCCCCAGGCCGTCATTGAGAAGGCGCTTGACCACGCCGGCATCTATCAGCCTAGCGACTATTCGCGAGGATCAACACCGCCAGCGCATCGCGTGTTGGAACCGTCATGCGGCGACGGGCGCATCCTCGACGCCCTCACCGCGCGCGGATGCCGGCCGTTTGGTATCGAGGTGCATCCGGGTCGCGCCGCCGAAGCTCGCGCCAAGGGCCACAACATCATGACTGCCAATTTCCTCGAATGCCCGGCAAAGCCCGAATTTGATTTCGTGGTGATGAACCCGCCGTTTTACGGGCGGCACTACCTCAAGCACGTCCGCCACGCGATGAGCTTTCTTAAGCCCGGCGGCACTCTGGTTTCGATCCTGCCCGCAACCGCCTGGTACGACCATGGCGAGATCAAGGGCGATTGGCACGACTTGCCCGCCGGAAGCTTTTCGGAAGCCGGGACCAACGTGCCAACCGGCATTCTCAAAATGCGGAAACCAGCAGAAAAAGATCACGTCTAGACCGTTTGCGTATTGCAAACATGATATGCGCTATGTATATTGAGGATAACGAAACGCAAACACCGGAACCGCCGCCATGACCGACCTTTCACACCTCAACGCAATCGAAGCACGGTTGTACCGCGAACAGGTCCGGCTTGCTGCCGCGACCAACAAGGGCGAGCGCGCCTTTCGCGAAGTCCAGGTAGCGCAAGCGGAAAAGGAATTGGCGAACGAACACAAGTTCCTCGGTTCTGTGCCGGTCGCGGCGGTCGCCATGAGCGACGCCGAGTTGCTGGCGGAATTGTTGGCGTGAACCGCCAATCCATCGGCCGAGGCCTTCGCCCCATCCCCGAGGGTCCGGCCATTCTTCGCAACTGGACACTAGGAGCCCGACACATGGCCGTGACAGCCGATTCCGAAACCCAAACTGCGGAACACGCCTTGCTCGCCGCAAAGGTGCGCAACGCGGTGCTACGCGAATGCCAGGCCATCGCGCGAAGCGGTCAAGCCGAACTTGCCGAGGCGCTGGAAAAGAACGTTGTTGCCCTTTCCTACGACCAGCTTCTGCGGCTTCGCCGCGTCATCCTGGGCGCCTGACATGCAGCCGATCAATCCGCTTCGCGTCCTCGTCGCCTGTGAATTCTCGGGCACCGTCCGCAACGCCTTTCTCGCCGCCGGGCATGATGCCTGGTCATGTGATGTCCTGCCCTCGGAAGACGGCAGCAACCGCCATATCAGGGGCGACGCGACAACCATCCTTGATGACGGATGGGATCTCCTCATGGTGGCGCACCCGCCTTGCACCCGGCTTTGCAACAGCGGGGTGCGATGGTTGACGAAGGCACCGCCGGGAAAGACGGTCCCGCAAATGTGGGCCGAACTGGACGAAGGCGCCGCGCTGTTTTCGGCTTTCTGGAATGCGCCCGTTGACCGGATATGCATTGAGAATCCGGTGATGCACAAGCATGCCAAGGAAAGGATCACAAACTACGAACCTTTCGCGCAAAGCGTCCAGCCCTGGCAGTTCGGGCACGGCGAGGTGAAGCGTACCTGCTTTTGGCTGAAAAACCTTCCGCCTCTTACGCCGACCGACGTCGTTGAGGGCCGGGAACAGCGGATCGCCAAGCTATCGCCGGGCGCGGACAGATGGCGGGAGCGCTCCCGCTTCTATCCCGGCATCGCCGCCGCCATGGCGGACCAATGGGGCGGCCTGCAGCCCATCAACAGACTTGCCGAGGCGGCGTGATGGCGGCGCTCAAGCACGTCGTCGGCGAGTTCTATTTCCGCGTCGACTACGATGAAGAAACGGGCAAGGTCGAGATAGACGAATACGGCCTGCGGTCGATCATCAAAGGCCGCGCTTATTTCACGGCCAAGGCCGCATTCACATGGGGCAAGAGATCAACGAAGCACGGCGACTTCGGATGGTTGCCGAATATCCCCGCTTGGGCGAGATCCGCAGAGCGCATCGGCAGCGACTACATCAAACGATACGCCAAAACGAAGGCGCAAGCTCTGCGGGCCGCCATCGCCGAAAGGAGGCGCTATCGGAAGGGCTGCACCCTTTCCGACGCTATCGCCGAGTGCGACGCCGAGATCGCCGCTTTGCAGGCTAGATTAAAGAGGACTCGAACATGACCCGCCGCGACCCGCCCCTCAAAATATGCCCGGCGTGCTTCCTCGTCTACCCGACCGCAACAGCGCGGTGCACCTGTTGCGGAACCGCCTTGACTAAGCGGGAGCGCGATAAAGACGCCGCCCCGCTTGAAACCGCCGAGGCCCGCGTCGCCAGGGTGAAGCGCACCCCGGTCGGGCTGCTGACCCCTAACGAAATCGAATTGCTGGACCCCGATGGGCAGATCTACGCCCACCGCTTCCAAGCCCGCGTCGCCACAGAGGCGGGGTGCCCCGGCCATCAACGCGCGGAGACCTCGACACAGGACCAAGCGAGGCGGGGCGATCATCGCGGCGCCTGCATCCATTGTGGAAAGGACATGAGCTATGACTCCGGAGACTGAAAATCGGGCCGCGAAGGTGGACCGAGCGAAAGAGAAGCTGAAGCTCTGGTTTTTCCGCGATATGAACGATGAGCAGCGGCTAAAGCTTTTCAGCCTTTTCGGACTGCCCACGGATGAAATCGGCAAGACGCACGGCCACCAGTCACACGCGTTGAAGCATGTTCTCAACGCCCTCACCGGTTCTTCCCTCGCCCCTGCCACCCGGGCGATGCCTGGAGATACGGTGGAGGTGCCGCGCGAGCCGACTGAGGCGATGCTGCACGCGGTCTCAGGGATGAGCTTCAGCGGTCCATATCTAGGATCAAACGACGCTCGGGATATCTGGGACGCCATGGCGGCGGCGTCGCGTTAACCAACTTTAGCGAACCGTTAAGTATAGCGCCTCACATACTTGTGTTCACAAATTGTTACCGAATGGAACACCTGTTGCCGGCTCCTTTCTTTGTGATAGAAGCGAGCCGGGCTTAGCAACCCTGATCGAGACTGAGGCGCATCACGCGCCGAGACGTGCGAACGCTTAGCGGCGCCGCACACCCTGGCTTTTGGCCGGGGGCGGCGCGCGCATGTCCAGTGCTGCGAGAGCGGCTAAAGGCGCGTCGGCTCGTCGTCTCGATGAGTTGCTAACCCCCGGCTTGGTGCCACGACGCAACAATCCGAAAAAATGGGCGTTTAAGTTTAGCTATGGTGATCGTTTGAGTTCAACGATTTCGCTTGAGTTATGCTTTGATCCCTTGTACGAACAGAACAGGAACAAATTCCTACCTCGCATGCAGTGCCTTTCTCATTAAAGAACCGGGGCCGCGCGCCTCAAGAGGAAAAACCGTGACACATGCCAGCCCGCAAACCACCTTCCGCAACATCGCCGAACAGCGGGCCGGGCACGCGATCCGCGTTTATACCGGCGGCGTCTTCATCGGCCGAGGAGGCATGAAGGTGGGGCCGCTTCGCCCCTTTCGCGACGAAGAGGATGGCGCCCCCAATGATGCAGTCGGGAGGTCCGCATGGTTCATCGCCGAGGGTATCGGCGCCTATGATAAGTACGGCTGCATCCTGTCCGGTCACATCCACGAAAGCGAACTGGATTGCGTCTCCGTCTGGGAGCCTATCCCGTTGAAATTGATCGCTGAAATCTGCGGAAACCCCCTTGCCTTCTGATATTCGTAATGTATATTGCGAATACCAACAAGGGAATGCAGCGCCATGATCACCTTCAGGAAGTCAGACAAGAGCGACGGTCAGTTCGTGTACGATGCCGATGAGCTCATTGGCATCGTCCGGAAGGATGAGGCGTGGACCGTTCGCGGGACTCGCGTCTCTTGGCTTGCATACCGCAAGGGCACGTACATCGGCTCTGCTGAGACGCGCGGTGATGCGGCTAAGCTTCTGGCTATTCTTCGGGCCGGTAAGTGACCGGCCTTTTATTTCGCCCTAGTGTTTGCAAAACGCAAACACATCGCCTATCATTCGTTGACGGATTGGAGATCAGACATGACCATTCAAACCTATCATTTCACCGACGCCGAACTCGAAGAGCCGGCGGTGACCTCAAAAGACGTTGGCATGGTTGCCCTTGGGCTCATCCTCGGAACTGGCGCCCTCGCCATCTTCCTCGCCGCCGTCATGTTCGGCGGTGCCCTCGGCGCCATGATGTTCGGCTTCAAACTCTAAAGGATCAAACGATGACGACCCAAGCGGTTCAAGAATCCTTGAGCGGCGCCCATGCGCCGATGTCCAAGGTGTTCCCCGGCAAGATCACCACAACAGTAGGCACCCGAAACGCCTACGTCCAAAGCGATGGCGACGTCGTTGTCATGTGTGTCGGTGAGGACGCCGAGGAGCGCGCCAAGACGGTGGCCCGCGCCATCGCCTCGCATGACAAGCTGGTCGCAATGGTGCAGTTGCTTGAGCCATCTTGGGGCGACCGTGGCGTCCGCGTCACGATCACGCCGGATGCGTTTAACCGCCTTGACCGGCTTTTGCGTCCGCCGCTCGGCATGTCCCATCTGCAGCAGTTCGGTCGTGCGGTGCGCCCGGTCCCGGTCATTGACCGCAAACTATCCGACGAAGAGCTTCAAGAACTGATCTCGACGGGAGCCAGCGAGGTCGTCTTTATGCCGTCAACCGCCGATGACGAGGCGCCAGGCGAAGCCGACCATCTTTGCAAGCTGGCGCTCGCCGAGGTTATCGAGGAATGCGACGCGGTGCGGGCCGAACTAAAGGCCACCGGTCACGCTCATGAAGGGCACCCGCTGCACCGACTTGTCGATGCCGCCATTGACCGCCGCGAGGAAGTCGACGCCCTAAAGGAACGTCTCGCCCGTATCAGGTTCGTGGCGGCCTAGCCTGCCCGGTTCCCGTAGGCGCGGACGATTCCGTTTGCCTTGCCCTGGCACGGGTAACACGGCCGCTCGCATTTGCTATCGCAGATCATTAGCGCGACCTCGGCGGCCGTTGGCTTCGCCGAGGCCGTTATAAGTTTCAAGGCGACGAACATCGCCGTTTCCGACGACAGCGTCACCCGCTTCCCCGCGTTGGCGCGCGTCATCATGAGCGCGGCTAGCTCGGCCTCATCAGCCCATCGCCTCGGCATCGTCTCTTCCGAATGAATTTATTCCTATGTGTACACATCAGGAACATCGGTCAAGACCGGCGCAACAAAAACGCGTCGCCCGCGTTGCCGTTTGATGCGACGAGAATCAAAGAATGCGGACACACCGAGGCGGCCACCAACCAACAACGCGGGGACCGGCTACAAGGGCGTTGATCGTGACGACCCCTATAAGGACGAAGCGAAGCATTTTCAGATCTGCCCGGCCTGCGGCCAAGAAATGGATATGCGGGATCTCGGCGAAGCTCTTCACCACGGCACGCCAGGCCACAAGCCTTTGAGGTACGTTAGCGCCACTCCGCGATTTCGAAGTTGCCGTCGTTCCGGGCGGTGAGCTTGAACGTGAAGTCGGTGTAGACGTTGTCGGTTCCATCGTCCGGCCCGCACCACGCCTTCATGACGGCGCCTCGGGCGTCCTGGCCCTTCCCTGACACCATCTTGACCACGGGGCAGTTATACCCCTGTTCTTGAATGAGCGCCGTTGCCGCCTTCGACATGGCTGGTGTCATCACCATTTCTTCGGCGCCGGCCGAGGTGGAGCCTAGGGCGAGGATCGCGGCAAGGATCTTGTTCATGACGGGAACCTAGCGTCGGTCCTACCTGGCGCGCAATACGGCCAAGACCAAAAAAGCCAGGCGTGGTTAGCGCCTGGCTTCTAATATCTCCAAGGGAATCAGCGGTCCTTACCCCTTGGCCGTAGCTGTCGCTAATGGTCAGCCCTGATGTAGCTTCTATCGCTTCGTTCACCGAACGCCGCGAGGTGCCGCGCTGGATGGGATTTCAGTTCGCCTTGGTGAAGTCGAGATAGAATTCCTCGCCCTCGGCGAACGTGCCGATCAACGCGGGATTGACCACCGTAAGTGACAGCATTCCGGAAGGCGAAAAGCGGGAATAGGTGTTGTTTTCGTCGCTTCCATCGGCCGGGTACTTCGAGGCGGAAACCGGGTTGAAGTAGAGCGTTTCCTGCCCATTGTGCCGTTTGTCGATATGATTGAGACGCATTTTAGCTCGCATCGCGGCCATGTCTAAACTCTCCAATCGTGAAGAAAAGCCCGGCGCTAAGCCGGGCTCGGGGTGCATTCGTAGCTGTCAGCTTTGCCAGGGAACCGCGAAAGTTCGGTGGCGGCCGATGATGGCCGGCGAGGTGGCGCTGTAGACGGCGAAGTAAACGGAGGCGGTGCTTTCGGCGCCGCTGGCCCGCGTTCGGCTCGAGTCTTCCGAGGCCGTGGCGATGACGAGATCCGCCGGAACCGCGATGTCGGCCGGCGGGTGTTCCATGCTGGCGGCGGTAACGGTGACGCGTTCGAACTCGAAAGCCGGCGCTGACACCGCCGAAAAGGCGAGCGTGGCGACGGCAAGTGCAGACATGAGAAGAAATCTTGCCTTGTTCATCTGTTCCTCTTTTCGCCGGAATTGGCGAAGGTTTGTTGCCAGGGGAATCAACTGCCTTACCCCCTAGCCGTAGCTGCTTCTCGCCGAGTCGTTCCACCGGGCTGTGCAGTGCTTTTGCGAACTGAGTAGACGCGAGTCGTTTGCGTTTTGTCAACGCTCATTCGTCGTCTTCGCCTGGCTCCCGTTCCCCGAGCAAGGCGTTAAGCGGAACCGTGACAAACGGCGTGTTGATGCCGCTCGAAAAGTACCGGTTCCCCTTGCCGCTGTAGGCGCCAGGGATCGCCTTGAGGATGTCCCGGTACTTGGTGGACGCCCATTCCGTGGACCTCAACACAAGCCGCTTGAAGCTTTCGTGCGAGGTGGTGATGTCCACCATGAGGCCGGACTCCGCGCCATGCCAAACCCTGATCCCCATGCGCGCCAGCGCGGCAACAGCGGACCCCTTTTTCTTGTTCGGTTCCTTGGTGCCGTAGCCATCATTCGAGGGCAACATATCGGCGGCGTAGGCGGCGAGCTCGAGAAGCTCACCGACCGTCCGCTCCCAGGTCCCGCCCTCCGGGGTGTTGTGGCGGACAAGATAGCCGGTGATGTGCTGCAGGAACCGGTCGGAGTCCTTGGTTGCGCCCTTCGCGCTGTGATCGGTCCAGTCGTTGCCACGAAGCCATTCCAGCGCCATTTCAACCGTGACCGGCTTCGTGGTGTTCAACAGATAGGCGCCGGCAAGCATTGGTCCCAACTGGTCACCTAGGCGCTGACTGCCGAGGTGTTGAGCCGCCGCGACGGTGAAGACATCAACATAGGCGCGAAGCGTGGGCAGATGCTTGATCGTCCTCGCCAGTAGCCGTTTCGAGAAAGCCGGTGTCAGAAGGTCCACGATATCGGACAACAGCTTTTCATAGTGCTTTTTATTGATCGCCTTCTCTTCGTCTGTGTCCTGTGCGGGGTCCGCGAGCGTCAATTGCGTGATCCGGGATTCGTCCGCGTAGCCTTCGATTTGCGTGACGATGGACGCGAACACAAACATAGACCTCGCCCTGAAACCCTTCGTTTTTTGGTTCGCGGTTCCTTTGAGAATGAGGCCGTCGCCTTCGGACGCCGCGACGCGCGCGAGATCCATGATTGCCCGTATCCGGTTTTGATTGTTCTGATCTTTCGGCTCCACCTCGTCAAAGATGATGGGCAACGCATCCATGCCAAGCGCCCCACGCACACCGGCTTCCGTGGTGTTGCCGACAACGCTTAGAGCGGTGGCGGCGAGGCAGCGTTTCACAATCTGATCCATCACGGTCGACTTGCCGGAACCCGAGGGACCATTGACCCAAACGTGAGGCCGCCATTTCAGGAAGCCACACACCGGGGCGACGACGCACCATCCCGCGAGCAAGTAGCCGGACAGCGGGGAAACCCACCTCAGGCTCTTGGAAAGCGCCAGGAACTTCCTTGCCTCGGCGGTCGAGATAGGCGCATCCATTTCGACGGCCATGGACTCGCCTTCGTCATAAACGAACCGGCTCTTGTGATCGTGAAACGATGTTTCCTCGCCGTCCACAATGAGGCGGTCGCCGGCATGATAGATCGCGGTTTCGCCTTCGAACCAGGCACCTCGGCCCCGCACCGAATTGTGCGGCACGAACTTGCGGCGGAACATGCAAGCCTGCATGCAAGCGTTGATCGCGGCTTGCCAGTCGACGCCAGTTTTCGCGCCCGGAAATTCGGACTCCCACCATTGCAGCTTCGCGAGCCGCATCATGTTCGAAGATGACAGCGCCGAAGCGTTGAGTCCGATGACTTGCGCCACGTTCGCGGGCTGAAAAAACAGCATGGTTTCGTCAACGCCGAGGCAGCGGAAATGAGGATCGCCGAAGCTTGCCAGCGGGTGCTCGACCTCGCCATCGGCGCCGCGTGGGCTCCCGCCTCGGGTGTCATCCTCGCCGCCATGGTCTTGGTCGTCCGGATGGTATCCGCCGTCATCCTCGGCCGGCGGCGGGTTGCTTTCGTTCGGCCCGACCGGCGGATCAACCACGGCGGCGATAACAGCGCGAACCCGGTCAAGGCCGTATTTCTGCGCGAGGTCATCGAAGTCGGTTAGCTCGATATCGGCGGCGTCGAACTCGGGGAACGCCACGATACCACCAACGGTGTCCGCTGCATCGCGTGCCTTGGTGAGGCCGGGATTCATCCGGCCGTCCGGCATCGGGGTAAGCCGGTCATTGTCCGCCGCGAAGAGTAGCCGGGACTCCGGATACTTCGCACGGATCGCCTTCGATACAGACGCCAGGTTGCCGGCGTCGAATGCAACAATGGTGAGGAAGCCTGTTGCCTCATGGACTCGAGCGCCGGTGCTGTAGCCCTCGGCTATGGCGATAACAGCGCCAGGCTCTTCCGGTTTCTTGCCGATGGAATGGTAGTTCCCTTCCTTCGCGGTGCCCTTGAGAAAGCGTTTCGTTCCGTCATTGCCGATAAGCTGGACACTGACAAGCGCGCCGGCCGGCGTGTAGATCGGGACGACAAGGGAGCCGGCCCGAGCGGTGCGGGTGTCTTCCTCGGGGTCGATGACGTAACGCACATTTGTCTTGAGGTGCCTGAGACCAGGGAACGGCGGCAAGCGCTTCCTCGCCAGGTAGGCGTGAGTTGCCGGCGCCTTCTCGGTTACCGCCATGATGGCGGTTGCGGCGGCGGTAGCAGCGGCGTGCAGCGCGGCGCGCTCTTCGTCCCGCTGGCGTTGCGTATCCACCATGCGTTGTTTCAGGGCGGCCCGTTCCGCCGGGGTCATTGAGGACGGCCGCTTCTCCGTCCATGTGTCCTGTACTCCGGTTTGCAGATCGCCGAAGGCGCCGGACGCCGGGGAGTCCAGATGCAAGACATACCATATGTGCTGATTTTTGGCTTTTGCTTTTCCCTGGGCGTTGGCGCGGTGTATCTTGCCGTCCGCTATGGGATGTGACGAGCCGCGCGTGCTCGCGGTGTCCAGATAGACGCCGGCCGACCGCATCGCCTCAATGAATTCGAGGATCTTCTTTTCGTCACTGTCTGCCACGATACGCCTTGATTGTTTCGAGCGCTTCCGCTTCGCTTCTTATGATCGTTCCGATGCCGCCGGCCGCCGCGACGAATTCGGCGAAATGGGATTGCTTCGGTGTGGCTCGGCCCTTTCCGTCTTTCACCTCCCATGATGCGAAGACGGCGACCCGCCTGCCGACCATGTCCTGGGTGATTTCAATTGTGTTGAGGCCGATGATATCGCCGGACCCCTCGCAAAGGCCGGCCTTGATTGGATAAGCGTCAAGCACGACTCGCTCGCCGCCCCGCGCACGGTAAACCTCGCCACGCGACAACGAAAACGATTTGCCGGCCCATCCCGCCGCCGTGGTGTTTCTCCACACCGTTGCGCCCGCTTTTGACAGCGCGATCAGGCAGCGGTTCATAAGTGCGGTGCCGGTGCTCATAGTGCGAGCCCTCGCCGCTGCCGTTCCTTCCATTTCAGCCAGTCGCCGAAGGGAACGTCGGAATCGCATGCGAGATAGTCCGCGTAACGTTGCTTGCTTCGCGGAACCTTCGGCGGCGCCTCGCTGTTTTCAATGGCGGCTTTCTTGCCGGCGGGGGTGACGCGGAAGAGATCGTCGCCACCGAACATTTCAACAGCGGCTCGGCGGATCATGAACCCAAGTTCAACAAGCTCGACGCAAGCGGCGTGGTCCTTGCCACCCTCGCCGGTAACGAAGTGATCGCGGTTCGAGGTCCCGCGCCCGTATTGGTCCAAGCCAAGCGAGTGTTGCAGAATTTGAAGGTGCGCCGGTTTCATGCGTCCACCTTCGCGACCTGGCGCTCGCAAACCTCGGCGTAGTGGCGCAACACCTCGCCGGCAGCGGCGGGGCCATACCACTCGACCAACTTTACCGCGATGGTATCGAGGACACCGAAAGCGGCGGCATCAGCGGGCAGGCCGTCGCGGGCGTGAGCGGCCAGCGCGGCGGCAATCGCGACGCGGCCACCCTGGCGCACTGTGTTGTGCTTGATGGCCTCCAAATCGGTCAATTGGCCGGTTTTGATATAGTCATTGTATGATCGTGGCATCGGGCAACCTTTCATCGGACGTAGCGGGTTTGAGATTTCGACATTCGGGCGGCGTGGACGTGCTTCGCCCATCCGTGCGGGTTCTTCATTCCCCGCATCTTTCCGAGGGCGACGAGGTCGTCCAAGCTCTTCGCAGAGGCTTGTTCTTGCTTCGCGACGACGCGGGCGACGCGCTCGACCTCGGCGAGTTCACCGGCAAGCTCTTTCACCGTCCGCCCCATGGTCGGGTAGACGTGCTGGCATTGCGGGCATGTCGGGGCCGGCGGATGGACCCGGAAACAGTTCGGGCACTGGCGGGAGGTAACGGCGGGCTCGTCGTCCTCGTCTTCGTCCTTGGCCCGCTTCTTTTTCTTGTGGCCTTCAAGCGTCCATTCCCGGTCGTCATCGGGGAGGCCGTGGCCGCGCCCGCCTTGGTCCTTCGGAATACTGTTGCCGGCGTGGTCAAGAATGAGGGCGTAAGGCTTCGGCCCCGCCGCTATCGCCATGAGGCGGCCCGCCTGGGTGTCGAGGTCAAAACCTGGCGCGTAGACGGGGCGAAGGACGCGGCCGACTTGCTGCAAAAACAGCGGCAGCGAATGCGTCGGTCGCAACAGAATGGCGACCTCAATAGCCGGCAAATCGAAGCCCTCGGAAACGAGGTCCACCGATGACAGGATCTGAATTGCGCCCCGTTCATAGGCGCGAAGGATGGCGTCGCGATCCGGGGAGTCGCCGTCGATATGAGCGGCGGTGTAGCCGGCGGCTTGGAATTGCGCGACCACGCTCAAGCTGTGCTTGATGGACACGCAAAAGATCATTGCCTTGCGGCCATGGGCGAGGCGCCGGTAATGCTCGACCGCGTTGCCAGTGATGGCGGTGGCACCCATCCGCTTTTCAAGTTCGGCTTTATTGAAGTCGCCGCCGGTGCGTTTGACCCCGCCGAGATCCGGCGAGGTCGGGGCAAACATGCGATAGGTGGCGAGGTAGCCTTGCTCCATGAGCCAAGCCGGGCTCGGCCCCGTCACCATCCGCCCGAACCATTTCCCTAGCCCGGTACCGTCCATGCGTTCCGGCGTCGCGGACAGCCCTACGATTTTGGATTTCTTGCTCGCGTATTCCTCAATGATGTCGGCCCACGATTTCGCCCCGGCGTGGTGGGCCTCATCCGGCACGTAGAGGTCGGGCGCGCCGTATCGGTCCATCCGCTTGCCGAGCGTTTGGATACTGGCGATCTGCACAGGTTGACGGCGGTCGCCAGTCATGCCCGAAGCAATGATGCCGTAGGGGATCCCGACCTTGTCGAAGGTGAGCGCGGTTTGCTTGATAAGCTCGCGCCGGTGGACGCCGAACACGACCCGCTTCCCGCGCTTCGCCGCAGAGGATGCCATGAAGGCGGCGAGGCCGGTTTTCCCGCCGCCTGTTGCCATCTGGACAAGAACGGAATTCACCTCGCGAAGCGCGTCCCGCGCCTCGACAATGAGCTCTTGCTGGTAGGGGCGAAGGACGAAGGCCATCAAATGACCTCCGTTTGCAAATCGTCAACACTAAAGTCGACCTCGCACGATTCGGAGCACCCACCCGCCAGGTCGAGGGCCAAGGGTCCAAAGAGATCTTGCTGGTATTCGCGCGAGTCATCAGACGCGAGTTTGAAACGAGTCGTTCTAGCCAACTCGCGGATATCCGCGACAGACCTATTCTCCCGGAAAAATACACGGGGGCCATCGCCGGCCCCGGCGTGCGCATAATCCCGCTCCATGCGTTCGAAGAAATCAAACGCGCTCGGGTTTTCCTTCATGATCGTGAAGAGCTTGCGGAAAGACTTTTTCCAGCAGGCGCGGCAATTGCCTTGGTAGCCCTTCAGCCCCAAGCGAAACGGCATGTTTCGCCAGAACTCATTTACGTCAATCTTGCGATGCGGCCAGCGAGAGACAAACGGATAAATCAGCCGTTGCTTGCGGGCATCCTTCGACATGCGGTCGAATTCATCGATCCGGATGCCTATTGCTGTGTCGTAAGAACCTGGCTCCCATCCTAGGTATTCCCTGGCGAAAGCACGTATGGGGTATGCTTTGAGTTCGCGGGTGCAGAGCGGGAACGCCTTGTTAGGTATCCCATGCTTTGCGACTACGGATTCGAAGATTTCGCCGCTTCGGTGAGCGGAGGCAAAATCCACCTTCTCAAATCTAGTCCCTTGCCCTCGGGTCGGGTTGATCTTGGCCTCAACGTAGTGGACGCCAAGACCGAACGCCTGGTCGCAAGTGTCAATGAAGACAAGGGTTTCTTCGTTCTCTTCCGAGGTGTTGGCAAAGACGGTTTCGATCCGGTCATACTCGTTGCCAAGGCGCTCTTTGCAAATCTTAGCCATTAGCGCGGAAGTCTCACCGCCAGAGAAGCTAACCAGGAGTCGCCGCTCTTCCATCACGCCGCCACGGCCTCACGAGAGCCGACCACGATGGCGTCACGCACGGCTCGGCGCTCGACCGGCGTGCCTGTCCCGGCGGTGGCGATGGCGTGAAATGTGCAGTAGGGCCGCCGGCTTTCAGGAATCCGCGGCGCCCCGCAAAACAGTGAAGTCGCGACGTCAAACTCTTCGTGATGGCCCCAAAGCGGGAACTCGCATCCGCATGAGGTGAGTCGGCCATTCGGAACGCCGGGATAGCCTGGCGCCTTCTCGGGAAACTTCACCTTGAACGGCTTCGGCGCCGGGCTTTCCACTTGCGGCGGCGCCGCTGTCCTTTTAAATCGCGTCTTGCCGTGGCCCCGAGGGCGGAACAAGACCGGGTTGCGCCTCGCGAGGCCGTAAAGTTCCTCGGGCGAAGAACCGACCACACCAGCGATCTCGGTTCCGGTCATTCCACTCGACCAAAGGCGTGCCGCCTCGGCCTTGTTTTCGGCTGTCCATTTCATGTGATTTCCTTCGAAGTGTTTGCGTTTCGTCAACACTCAGTGCGTGGCAATAGCCAGTTCGCGCGCTGCATTTATTTTCGTGACGTGGGCGACGGTTGCCTCGCCGAAGAGCGGAAGCCCCTCGGCCGGTTCCGGCTCCGTCCTGGCCCGTTTCTTGGCGTCCGGGCCGGCGAGCACAAGCGACATGCGTTTCGCGATATCGCGTTGGTATTCTTCCTCGCGTTCTATCAGGATGGCGTTGCAGCCTTCCCAAAACGCGGCCTCGCCCGTGGTGCCTGTTCCGGCGAACGGGTCAAGCACGGTGCCGCCCTTGCGGCAGACGAGACGGACAAGCCAGCGCATGACATCAACCGGCTTCACAGTCGGATGCATTGACCCGAGACGGTCGTCGCCGTCCGCCTTCGCAGAATAGAAAAATCGCACTGCGGAACCGGAATCGTCTCGGGGCTCGCTTTTGGCCCGCGCCTCATATTTGCCGTGGGTGTTCTTAGTGCTTTCGCTTGGCTCCCGCCCGGTGACGCGGCCTTGTGCGCCTGCAGCATTTGGGAAGGCCGCCGTTACCTCGGCGCTGCCGTCCGTGATGATGTTCGCCGGGTAGCGCCCCTCGGAAGGCCTGGCTTCACCATCTTTGCAAAGGCCGCTGTTCTCATCGGTCCATGTGCCGCCGCCAGCCGCGTTTCCGCTCCATCCTGTGACCTTCTCGGCGTCTATCTTGCAGGCGCCAACGTTGATTCCGCCGGTGCCGTGGGCAAGGATGTTCTCGGCAACGGTGCCATCAAGCGGCTTCCGGGCCATGCAGATCGGTTCCCATGCCGGTTTTAGGTTCGTGTTCCATCCCTGCCATTCGATGGCTTCCGGCGTAACAGCTTCGTCGCCGTCAACCATGTGATCGGGGTCATCCATCCATGGCCGGGTGTTCCCGACGCTGCGCTGATAGGCCGGCGCCCCGCTCACCGGCTTCTTTTCGCGCTCGGCGCCGAGGTGCTTGTCGATGGCCTTCGAAACGTTGAGGCCGTGAGGCATTCCGGTGCCGTAGCACCACGCCAGCATTCCGCCGAAGGTGCTTTCCTCTAAGCATCGAAAGAACGCCTCGACCTGTTCGGCTGACAGCGTTGCCAAGAAACGGATCACAGCGGTATCGCTGGCTATCATGTTCAGCATCGAGTCCCGGACTTCGAAGCCGGCGGCGTCAATGGCGGCAGTCATGTGGTGATAGGTACGGGTGCCAGAAAAGGCGACGAGGAAGCCGCCAGGTTTCAGGACGCGAAGAACGTCGCGCCAGAATTCGGGGTCAAACGCGACCTCGCCGGTATCCCATTGCTTCCCCATGAACCCCCGGCCGAGGCGAGCGAAGGCGCCATCCTTGCCATGTTGAGCAGGCGCCGCATTCTCGCCGCCGAACCGCTTCCGGATGGATTCAAGTGCGTAAGGCGGATCTGTCACAACGGCGTCGACAGAGTTGTCCGGCAACGATTTGAGTCGCTCCCGGCAGTCGCCGGAAAGCAGCGAGACGCGGCCGTCCAAGAATTCGGTGTTGCCCATCATGTCAGAACAGATCCCCTTGATTTGGAGGTGGTGGCGCCGGTGCCGCCGGTGCGGGCTCGACACGGTGCTCGGGCTGGTGAAGCGTTTGCGTTTCGTCAACACGATGCGCAAAGCAACGCCAGTTCCCGAGCCGCCCGACCCGTATTTTCACGTTGTAACCGAAGCTTGCGGACTTACCGCAGACCTCGCATCTAAAGTCCCAAAGTCTGCCCTCGGCATCCACGTTTGCTACAATCCGATAAACGTTGACATAATGCAAACACTTTCGGTTTACAAACGCAAGCCCAGAAATGGCCGCAATCGAAAGATCAACTCGGAAAAATTTTAGAGAAATCCAATTTGATTCCCCGCTGTGCCGCTATTTTGAGCAGTTTCGACATGTAGGCGGCAGGGATTGTTCCGCCCATTCCATCGGGGCGGCGCTCTAAATTGTCCCATCCTGTTACGGTTGATCGGCTCACGCCGAGCAGACGTGCCAGTTCGGCACGCTTGCCCTCTGCGAACAATTCCGTGACATATTGCAAAGGGGAATTAACTGTCATCGTTGATATCGTTTGCTAAATGTTAACAAGTTTGGTATGGCAAGCTGAAGAAAGTGCATGAGTGAGGGAATGAGTTGATGAAACCCAATGTTGATTGGTTTCGCCGGAAGCTTGAAGAGCACCGGCTTTCGCAATCCGGTCTTGGCCGAATGCTCGATATCGACAGGTCCACAATGAGCATGCTCCTGTCCGGCAAGCGGAAGCTCAAGCTTGAGAAGGCCGCCGACATGGCCCGGATACTTGGCGTCACCGTCTCCGACGTCATTGAAAACATGGGCATCCGAGTCGATGGCATCAAAGCCGGCGACGTCTCGGCGCCTCACCTCCTGCCGTTCGAAGGCTGGATTGACGAGAGTGCCCGCGTCCACAGCGAGCCCGGCGCGAGGCGAAAGAGAATCGACATCGGTGTCAGCGTCGAGCCCGGCGCAACCGCGTTTCAATTCAGGACACCTCAATCCAACATGGATGTCCTCGACGGCTGGATCGTGGTGTCCGGCGCGAGGCGGGAGCCCGACGACAGGATGGTCGGGCGGGGATGCGTTGTCGGCACGAAGGACGGGGAAATATTGCTGCGCACGATTCGGCGCGGCTACACTCCTGGCAGCTACAATCTTCTTCGCCTCGGCACCGCCGAACCAAAGGAAGCGGAGATTGAGTGGTACGCGCCGATCCTGCTGATGAAGCCCGCGTCGGCCTGATAAAACCGCTGGTCGGTTAATAACTTCGAATTTTATCATTTGGTTGCAGAATCCAGTTGACGCCATCGATAGCGTGTTTGCATATTACAAACAGTTAGCAAAACGCAAACGAAGGATTCGGGTAACATGCTGGTTTCTACGGGGGGTGTTTACCGCACGCGGAGCGGTAAACAGGTCGGGCCATTGCGGCCTTTTCGGGATGGCAAAGACGAGCCGACCCGGGACATCATGGGTCGCTCCGCGTGGTTCTACGCTGACGGTGTCGGCGCTTTCGATAAGCACGGCGAATACCTCACCGGCGGCGCGGCATGCCCTAATGACATCGTCGCGGAATGGGAAGGCGACGCCGAAATCGACCGCCATATCCCGGTATCGGAAGGCGCCCGCGAGCTTACGGTCGGCACCGCGATCCCGATGGGAACCTTGCTCGCCGAGGTCCACGTTTCCGGGTCCGACGTCCGCCTGTCCAAGGCGTGGGTCGAGGGCACCGGCGGCGTTACCCACCGCCTCGACGGTCAAGGCGTCGACACGCTCGGCATGTTCCATTCCGGCCGCTGGCGCACCTTCCGAAGCGTGATCGAGGCGGCGGCGCTCGCCGAGGTGGCGTCATGAGCAAGACCCAATATTCGGCCGAAGCGGAATGGTTCTGGCCGCGCAAAGAGTCGACCTGGCATAAGCTGCGGAAGCCGGACATCACCGCTACGGGCGCCGCTGCGCTGTTCGGGTGTAGCCCCTACATGACGCCGTTCGACATGTTCCACCAGATGGCCGGCAACATCACAGTTGAATTCACCGAAACGGAGCGAATGACTTGGGGCAAGCGTTTGCAAAACGCAATCGCTTCGGGCGTCTGCGCTGACAATGGTTGGCAAATCGTTGACGCCCACCCCTTCCTTTACGCCAGGTCCAAGGCAGTGGCAGGCATGGGGGCTTCCCCCGACTACGTCATCACCGACCCCGCGCACCCCGAACTCGGCTTCGGCTGTCTCGAAATCAAGAATGTCGACTTTTTCATCGCCGGCAAGGATTGGTCAGATGACGAGGCGCCGCCGCATATCGAGTTTCAGGTGCAACACCAACTCGGGGTCACCGGATTTCTTTGGGGCGCCGTGGCCGGCCTTATCGGCGGCAACTCTGTGCGGACGTTCCGCCGGGACCGCGACGCCGAAGTGATCAGCGAAATTTTCAAGCGGGTCGAGGACATGCACGGGCGGGTCGCCAGGAATGAGGCGCCGCAAGCCGATTACCTCGCGGACTACGAAACCATCCGCACCCTGTACCGGCACGCCACGGTCGCGAAGTCCTTTGACTTGGACAACCCAGGCGAAGAACCCGCGCTGGACCCGGTGAAGCTCAAGGCCCTCATGACGGCGAAGTACGACGCCGACATCGCGGAAAAGCTCGCCAAGGAAGACAAGACCCGCGCGGCGGCGGAACTGCTCGATTTCATCAAAGACACTGAAACGATCTTCGGCGGCGGCTTCAAGCTTTCCGCATCCACGACGCACCGCGCCGCCTCGGTCGTGAACTACCCCGAAACCACCTATCGCAACCTCCGGCTTTCGAAACCGAAGCCCAAGAAAGGCTCATAAGTCATGACAACCGGTCAAGCTGTCGCCCTGGCGACCCCACCGTCACACCGCGCGATTTCGGTATTCTCAAGCGAGGCCGATTTCGCCGCCGGCCAGCGTCTTTGCAAGGCGCTCACATCTTCGAACCTTGTCCCCGCCGCCTACCAGGGTGAGGGCAACATGGGTAACGCCCTGATCGCCCTCGATATGGCGAACCGGATGCAGATCCCGCCCATCATGGTTATGCAAAACCTCAACGTGATCGAGGGCCGGCCTTCCTGGGCATCGCAATTCATCATCGCCGCGCTCAATGCTTGCGGCCTGTTCTCGCCGATCCGCTTCCGCAAAGTGAACCTCGGGCAGCAAGAGGTTTCCAAGACCGAATGGACCGGCCCGAAAGGCGCCCGGCAGAGTCGCATTGTCAAAGCGACCGTCATCAACAAGGAATGCACCGCCTACGCGGTCGAGAAGGCCACCGGCGAGGTGCTTGAAGGCCCGACCGTGTCCATCGCCATGGCAGTAGCGGAAGGCTGGTATTTCCGCCCCGGTTCGAAGTGGGTGACGATGGACGACTTGATGCTCATGTATCGGTCGGCCGCTTTCTTCGGGCGCCTCTACGCCCCGCATATTCTCAACGGCATGTCGACCGCCGACGAGGCCATGGACATGGCCGAGATCAAAGACATCACGCCGAAGGCCGAGACGGTAGCGGCCGAGACGGAAACCAAGCCCGAGGGCAGGCCGAAGGGGGTTCATGCCGCGATGGCAGCGGCCAAGGCAGCGGACAAGCCGAAGGCGAAGGCGAAGCCGGCGCCGACAGTCATCGAAGCCGTGGCGGACGAACTACCCGCCCACGATGAAGACGGCGTGTTGCTTGAGGACGGCGAAGGTAACGCCGGGAGCGCCGATGGTGCCGACGATGTCTTCGGCACCGATGACGACGACGACAACTACGACCCGGCATAAGGAGCCCTCATGTCCGGTGTTGATCTCATTCGCGACCTTCGCATCGCAACGTCCGGCGCTCGCCGGGCGCTAGCGATTTGCGAGCGTGCCGTCGCCAACGTGGCCGAGAAAACCGAGGCCGTGGCGCTGGCAATCGGACAAAGCAACGAAGCTCGCGCGGTGGCCTTTGCCTCCACCGGCGAGGTGCTTCTAACCGTTGATGACGTCGCAAGCGTTCTGCACGTCAGCAAGCCCACGCTCGCCCGCTGGCGGGTGCTCGGAACCGGCCCCGGTTACGTCAAAAAGCAGGGCCGGATTCTCTATCGGGCCGAGACAATCGAAAACTTTGTGACTTCGAAAGAGCGCACCAAGACGCGCGATGAGGGGGAGTGACATGGCCGCCGAGGATGAAGCCATCACCCGCACGGTAAAGCTCGTGGACAGCTACGACCGGGCCGCCTTGGTCCGGTGCTGCGAGACGGGCCGCGAGGGTTGGATTTCTCTTGCCCATGTGGACCTTTCGCCGGCCGGCCCGCTGCACGTCTTGACGGTGCCGGCGGACCTGGCGCGGGAAGCGGGCTTGCTGTGACCGTCCGCGACCTCGCCCACTTCGAGTCGTGGCTTACCGACCGGGGCGCCGAGGTTTTGGACGCGTCCAGCGAACGGGAGATCATCCGGGTCCGCTCATCAACCGGGACGCATGTTGTTTATGCGGACAAGACCGGAAAACAGCGGTGGCCGAAAGAACTTCTCGCCATCGTGAGCGAATACAACGCGGGCCGCACCCCGAGCCTTGCGGCGACCAAGAGGGGCGGCGCGGCGCGGCGGAAGACGCGCGGCAGATACGTCGCGCTGACAAAGCGGGACGGGCCAGGGTGTTTCTACTGCGCCCGCATCCTGCCCGCCCCCGGCGCCCACTCCGTGCCAGATGACGAGGTGACCACAGAGCACCTTGTGTCCAGGGCGCACGGCGGACCCGACCACATGTCGAACTGCTTTCTTTCGCATTTCGCCTGCAACCAAATAGCCGGCCACATGAGCGCGCCGGAAAAGATCAAGCTTCGGGAAATGATGCGAGGGGCGAAATGACCGCGAAACCGGTTGAAGATTTTTCCGAGATCGATGAATTCGATCTCTGCAACCAACGCCGCTCAATGGCCGCACTCAACGCGGAACGGAAGCGCGTCGGGATGCCAATCGCGGACATGGAAGACAAGTCCGGGGTATCCATGAATTCGTTCTATGCGTGGAACGGCGGGCAACGCGAGCCGACCCTGGGATGCCTGGTCGCCGTGGCGCAAACGCTCGGCTTCGACGTCGTGATGAGGCGGCGCAAATGACGCTCGCGGAACTTCATGAAGCCGCGTCGCGCAAGGCGGCTGCAGCCGAGACAGTGGTCGCCAAAGAGGAAGCCGTTTTAGCCGCTGATCTCGCCTACGCCCATGAGCACAAAGGCGCGATGGGCGACGGCTACTGGCAACCGCTGCACCGCGCCAGGCTCAAGGCTCAAACCGCCCGAGCCCTCGCCGATGCGCTCGCGGAAATCAAATCAGAGATAGTCCTGTGACCTTCCCCGAGGCGATGCAGGCCGTTCTTGACGGTCACACCGTCCAGCGTGCCGCGTGGAACCCGCGCCGCACCGTGCGGCTCTCTGTGGTGCCGTGGAACGGCGTCGATGAAGCGCTAGTCGTCTTCGATAAGAACAAGCTCGGCGATGTCCCGCCGTTCCCCTTCACCGCCAAAGGCGCGGACGTGCGCGGCGATGACTGGCTAATTGTAGAGGTATCAGAATGACGGCCGAGAAGAAAATTCCGACCTACCGAAAAGGCGACATCGTTCTTTGCAAAGGCAGGGTGACAGAAAGCGTTCACGACGATTCCGTCTATGTGAAGTTCGGCGAAAGCGGGGAGTGCCCGCAACTTTGCGCCGCTGATATCGCCAAGGTTGTGCGGCACGCCATCGCCGTAGGCAATCGCGTTAGCTGGTCAGAAGTTGAGCACTGCGTTGGTGAAGTGCTGGCGGTAAACCCGGACCCCGCTAATGACAAGATTTGGCTATGGATCAAAGAGGACGGCAAATGGCCGCGCCTCACAGTCGAGGCCAGCGAGGTGACCAGGCTATGAGCGGGCGCGAATGGCTCATTCGTAAGGGCGGCTATTTCTACCGCGCGAACCGCGCGGGCTACACGACCGAAAAGGTATCGGCCGGCCGATACACCAAGGCCGAGGCCGACGCCGAGGCGGCCATAGAGCCGGAAAACTTTACCGTTCTGCACGAAAGCGAAATCCCCGACGCCCCCGAAATCGAGGCGTTGAAGGCTGAGGCGATGGGCAGAACTGCTGCCGTTCGCGACGTGCTCGCCGAGCGGCGGCGCCAGGTCGAGGGCGAGGGCTGGACGCCGGAACATGACGACGCTCACGCCAATGGCGAGCTTGCCAACGCTGCCGCCTGCTACGCCCTCGGAGCCACGGTTTCAAAGCTGAAATGGGGTCATAAATCGCCGCCTGCGATATGGCCGTGGCGAAAGTCGTGGTGGAAGATCGAGGGCGGCGCGCGCCGAATGCTGGTCAAGGCCGGCGCGCTCATCATCGCCGAGATCGAACGGCTGGACCGGCGAGACGCCAAATGAGCGGATATTACGATGACGACGAAGACGAAGATTATTACGTGGCCGGCGGCCATGACGATTGGGAGCCGGAGCCATGCAACGGGTGCGGCGCGCCGCACTATGGCGAGCATTACCGGCGCTGCCCGCTTGCGCCGATACCGAAGACGATCTTGCAACGGCTTCGGCGTGCATGGTTCGACCGCTTCTATTATCGGCGCATTTTGTTGCCGTCGATTTATGATCTCGACATGAAGCTTCGCCGGTCTAGGCGCAAGCTCTCCCGGCCGCAGCCGCCGACTTTGGATGACGACATTCCCTTCTAAACCTCGGAGATTTTTAGATGAACCTCAATGAATATGCCCGCGAGAGCCACGCCGATAACATGCAGTGGTGGATAGGCTTGGACGGCAAGAAAATGCAGCGGAACAAAGGTGAGCTTCTGATGCACATGGTGTCCGAAATTGCCGAGTGCATGGAAGGTGAGCGCAAAGACCTCATGGACGACAAACTGCCAACCCGTTCAATGGCAGAGGTGGAGCTTGCGGACACGCTCATTCGCATTTTTGATTATGCAGGAGCGCACGGGTACGACCTCGAAGGAGCCTATCAGGAAAAGCGCGCCTTCAACAAAGTCCGTGCGGATCACAAGATCGAGGCGCGGCTAGCCGCCGGCGGGAAGAAGTGGTGACGCCAGACAGACCGAGCGCATCATGAGAATCAAATCCGCCGAGGCGCGCGCCTCGGCGGATTTTTCGTTTCTAGCAGCGCCGTAAGTTCGCTATAAAGATGCAGGCTAGGCGGAACAAACAGGAAAAATCAGGCCATGGAATTTGTTGGCAGAGTGTTGGCAGGGCGTTTTTCGCTCTACACCTCGGAAACCCGCAAAGCCTTGAGAAATAATGGTGGGTGCGACAGGGATCGAACCTGTGACCCGCTGATTAAGAGTCAGCTGCTCTACCAACTGAGCTACGCACCCACTCGCCGGTAAAACCAGCGTCGGCGGGCATATAGCCGCCGCCATCGGCCATGTCCAGCCCTGCCGGATTCATTTCCCGACAAATCGCCTCGAGCCAATGGCGATCAGACAAACAACCGGCCTTCCGCCACCTTGACGGCATGGCCGCCGATGCGGGCGGCGGCGAGTTTGCCGCCTTCGACAGTCAGTTCGAGGCGAATGCGCGAAGGCCGCCCCATCTCCAGTCCTTGCTCGATCCAACGCTGGGAAACACCCTCTCTCGGGCCGTCGTAGTGCATGATCACGCCGGCAAAGGCCGCCGCTGCCGAACCGGTTGCCGGATCTTCATAGGAAGGATTGCCCGGCACGATCATGCGGACATGGAATGCGTTGTCGTGTTTCACCGTCTCGCGGCAGTAGACATACGGGCTGGCGGAGGCCCATTCGCTCTTGCGGGGTGCCAATTCCGACCACGCCTGGTTGTCCAGCCTTATCCGGGCGGCCGCCTCCAGATCGGCGACCGGGATGGTCACGTAGGGCACGCCGGCCGACCAGAACGAAACGCGGTGATTCTCGAAGCCGATTTCGTGCGGCCCCAGGCCAAGCGCCGCGCCGATCGCTTCCGGGTCAGCGGACAATTCCAGCTGCTCCGGCAGTTTGGCCAGGTCGAACTCGGCAAAGGTGGCGCCGCCGTGCTTGCTGACGGCGCAGCGCACCGGGCCGATGTTTTCTTCCAGGACAAAGATGCCGGCGGTGTCGCCATCGCCAGCCATTTCGGCAAGCGCGATCGCGGAGCCGACGGTCGGATGGCCGGCGAACGGCATTTCGTAATCGGGCGTGAAGATGCGGATGCGGGCGCGGTGCTTGGGATTGTCCGCCGGCAGCACGAAGACGGTTTCCGACAGGTTGAACTCGCGTGCGATGGCCTGCATCGCGGCCGTGTCCAGCCCCTTGCTGTCCAGCACGACGGCCAGCGGATTGCCGGCCAGCCGCTCGGTCGTGAACACGTCGTAAAGTAAGTAATTCCGGGTCAGCATTGTAGAAAGCCTTCTGCCTCAATCCCAACATGGGCGAAATTTAATTTGATATTTGAACCATTAGGCCTGATCTGTGCACTGATTGGGACATCACTGATATTATAGGGGTCCGGCGTGGACCAGATTGTCAATCTGCCAAAAGTGGAATCCGCTTCCACCATCGAGACGGCGCTCGGGCTTGACCACCAGGGTCTGAAGAAGAAACGGCGTCGCTTCTGGCTCTATGGCCTGCTTGCTTTGATCGTCATCGCGGCTGGGATCGCCGGCTACCAATGGTATGCCGCGTCTCCCGCCAAGATCGACTATACCACGGCGCCAGCCGCTGTCGCCGACCTCACGGTCGAGGTGTCGGCGACCGGCACGCTGCAGCCGCTCACCCAGGTCGACATTTCGAGCGAACTGTCCGGCGTCGTCCGCTCGGTTGCGGTCAACGAGAACCAGCAGGTGAAGAAGGGCGATGTGCTGGCGGCGCTCGACACGGCCAAGCTGGAGGTGCAGATCGAGCGTGCCGAGGCTTCCGCCAAGGCGGCGGCCGCCAATGTCGAAGACGCCACCGTAACCCTCACCGAAAACGAACGGGCGCTTGTGCGCGCGGCGGCACTGACAAAGCGCGGCATGGCGACGGACCAGTCGCTTGAAGCGGCGACCGCGACGCGCGACCGCTCCAAGGCAGCGCTCGACAGCGCCAAAGCCAATCTTGCCATCGCCAATGCCGATCTCAAGGCGCAGCAGACGGACTTCGCCAAGAGCACCATCTATGCGCCCATCGATGGCATTGTTCTGACGCGCTCGGTCGATCCCGGCCAGACGGTTGCCTCCTCGCTGCAGGCGCCGGTGCTGTTCGTCATCGCCGCCGACCTCAGGAACATGGAATTGAAGGCAGCGGTCGACGAGGCCGACATCGGCGCGGTCAAGCCCGGTCAGCATGCTCGTTTCACCGTCGATGCCTTTCCGGACCGGCCGTTCGATGCCGAGATCCGCGACATCTCCTATGCTTCGGTCACCACTGACGGCGTCGTCACCTATGACGCGCGGTTCGAAGTCGACAACAACGAGCTTCTGTTGCGGCCCGGCATGACTGCCACCGTTTCGGTCGTCACCAGAGAGGCCAAGGGCGTGCTCACCGTGCCGTCGACGGCTTTCCGTTACCGGCCGGCGCAAACAGCCGCCCGCGGGTGGAGCCTGAGCGACCTGTTCACGGGCCGCATGGGCCGCCCAGGCGGCAACCGCCAGCGCCAGGCGACGGCGCAGCCTACCGATGGCTCGCGCGCGCTCTACGTGCTCGAGAATGGCCGGCCTCGGCCCGTCAACGTCAAGACTGGCTCCACCGATGGCGAACTGACCGAGATCACCTCCGGCCTCGAAGAAGGTGCGCAAGTCATCACCGCCGCTCAGCAGCGGAGCTGAGACCATGGCGGCGGGCGCGACCCTCATCACCTTCGACAAGGTCTGGAAAAGCTATGGCCAGGGCGAGGCCACGGTCCATGCGCTGGCTGGCGTCGATCTTGCCATCCGCAGCGGCGAATTCGTCGCCATCATGGGTCCGTCCGGCTCGGGCAAGTCGACGGCGATGAACATCATCGGCTGCCTCGACACGCCGACCGCCGGAACCTACAGCTTCATGGGCATCGACGCCGGCCGTCTCGACCGCAACCGCCGCGCCATGCTGCGCAACCTCTATGTCGGCTTCGTCTTCCAGGGCTACAACCTGCTGCCGCGCACCACGGCGGTGGAAAATGTCGAACTACCGCTGATCTATCGCGGCGTCGCCGCCCGCGAACGCCACGACCTGGCCATGAAAGCGCTGGCCGAAGTCGGCCTTGTCGGCCGCGAGCATCACACACCGGCCGAGCTCTCTGGTGGCCAGCAGCAGCGCGTGGCGATCGCACGCGCCATCGTCACCAGGCCGACCCTGCTCGTCGCCGACGAACCGACCGGCAATCTCGATACCGCCCGCACCCACGAGATCATGGAACTCTTGACCAGGCTGAACACTGAGCTTGGCCTCACCATCGCCATGGTCACGCATGAGGCCGATGTCGCTGCCTATGCCGAGCGCACGATTCGCTTCCTCGACGGCCACGTCGCCTCCGACACCGTGAATCTCGAGATGGTGTCACCATGATCTGGGAAACCGTCCGCCTCTCGCTGCTTTCGGTCCGCCGCAACGTGCTGCGCTCGTTTTTGACGCTGCTCGGCATCGTGATCGGCGTCGCCGCCGTCATCGCCATGCTCACCATCGGCTCGGGCACCACCGAAAAGGTAAAGGCCGATATCTCCAAGCTCGGCAGCAATCTGCTCGTCGTCCGTTCCGGCCGTCCCGCGGGGCCCGGCGGACCGGGAGGGCTCGACCAGGTGGTCCGTCCGCTTGCCCAAAAGGACCTTGCCGCGCTCGTCACCCATCTGAGCGGCGCCCGCGCCATCTCGCCGGCCTCGCAGAAGCAGGTCCGCGTCATCTTCGGCACCGAAAGCCTGACATCGGGTGTCACCGGCACCGATAGCGCCTATCTCGATGCGCGCGACTGGAAGCTGGTTTCGGGCCGCCCGTTCAGCGATTCGGAGACCCGCTCGGGCACCGGCGTCTGCCTGATCGGCGAAACGGTGCGCCAGCAGTTCTTTGGCGCAGGCGACCCCGAAGGCGAGATCATCCGCGTCAATCGCACATCCTGCAAGATCATCGGCCTGCTCGAGCCGAAGGGCTATACCGGCTTCGGCCAGGACCAGGACAACGTCGTGCTGATGCCGCTCGCCGCCTATCAACGCCGCATTGCCGGCAATCGCGACATCGAATCGATCTACGTCGCCGCCGATGACAGGACGCCGACCACCGAGCTGCTGCCCCGCGTCGAGGACATCTTGCGCGACACGCGCCGCATCACGCCCGACCGCGAAGACGATTTCTCGATCCGCGACATGACCCAGATCGCCGACGCCATGGCGAGCGCCACCACGACGATGACCGGCATGCTGGGCGCGGTCGCCGGCGTCAGCCTGCTCGTCGGCGGCATCGGCATCATGAACATCATGCTGGTGTCGGTCACCGAACGGACCCGCGAGATCGGCATCCGGCTCGCCATCGGCGCGCATGAAAAGCACATTCTCATCCAGTTCCTGGTCGAGGCGACCGTGCTGTCGCTGCTCGGCGGCATTATCGGCATCCTGATCGGCCTGGCGCTGGCCGGTCTTGCCTCGCTGACGCTGGCCATCCCATTCGCGCCAAGCCTGGCGGTCATCCTGCTCGCTGTCGGCTTCTCGGCGCTGATCGGCATGGTGTTCGGCTTCTTCCCGGCGCTGCGTGGCGCACGGCTCGATCCGATCGACGCGCTGAGGCATGAATAGCGCGGCGCAGCGTGCGCCGCCTTCAGACGTTCCCCGAAATTTTTATCCTGCCCCCACCTTGCCCTCTGTCGCCGCACGGTTTGCGGTGATAGCAATCGCCTTGGGGACATGGGGGGAATAGTGGGATGAGCAAGAAAGAGCGAGTAATTTTGATAACGGTGATCGTCGAGGCCGCATTGGCGGGGCTCTGGTGGTACTTGGCCAGCTATGGCATGGCCAACCCCGATCATGTCACCGCCGATTTCCAGCAGGTTGTCGGTCAGACGATGGGAACGGCGATGGGGGCGCTGCTCGGTGTCGGCGTCATGCTGTTTTTCGTCGCCGCCCGCAACGATCGCAAAACCATCGAAAACAAAATGCGCCGTTAGAGCGACGGGCATCCACTTGGACGCACAAAGTACGCTCTAAACACTTTGAATCTGTGCATCGCGCTTTCCGAAAATCGATTCCGATTTTCGGGCCGATGCATTAGTCCTTGTCGGCAAAATGCCACTCGATCAGTGGCTTCATATGCGGCATCAGCCCGTCCGGCAGGTCATCGGCGTTGCGGATGATGACAGGCCCTTCGATTTCCGGCTCGGCCTCGGCAGCGACAAAGGCGCTGATGCGCTGCGCGATCTCGTCGGCGGATGCCGTCTCGCGATAGCGGCGAAAGATCACCGTGCCGCTTGCCGTCGACAGGGCGTAATAACGCTTGCCGCGTGTTAGTCCGGCAAGGCCGAGGCCGGTTTCTTCCCGCACCTCGCGGATCATGTTGAAGTCGACATCGACAAGGCCGTCGCGGAAATCGGTTGGCTCGAACGAGCCGGCGGCGAAATAGACGCGGCCGGCATTGACCGTGTGCGACGCCATGCGGATCGCCACCAGCGCATTGTCGCCGGCGACCAGCATGGCATGGGCATAGGCGTGCTCGGCCCCAGCCACCTGCCGATCGCTGCGCCAAAGCATGAAGGTCGAGTAGCGCACCGCATGGCAGCGGCCGACAAGGCTGTTGTCGCGATAGCTGAGCGCCGAAAGCAGCACCACGGTGCCGTCGAACAACGCCGGATTGGCCGCGATCTCACGGCCCCAGTTCTCGGCGATCGCTTGCGCATTGTCGCGTTCGAACGGATGCGGGCCGGGGTCGAGCCTGACATTGACGGCGTCGACCGGCAGGATGACGTTGCGCGGCAGGTCAAAGGTCATCTTACTCTGAGGTGTGTTGAGATTCAGGTCAGGCCGAGCCGAAAATGGTGATTTCCGAGAACCGGAGCGGAGCGTACTTTTGGGTACGTGAGCACCGGAAGCGCAGGAAGCCGCCGTTTGCAGGCCGGCATCACCTGAATATCAACACACCTCAGGCCATGTCCAGGGTGATCGCCACCGGACAGTGGTCGGACGCCTTCGGCCGGTCCCAGCCGGCACGCGGAAAGCGGTCCACCTCCTGGCCCGCCGGAAAAATCGTGCGCCAAGGCTGGCCGTTGCGGATGATGTCGGGAACGGCTGTCGTGTTCTTGCCGGCCAGGCCCTTCGATAACAGGATGTAGTCGAGCTGGCACAGATGCCGCTCCTCAGGCCCGCGCGTGTGGTAGAAGGTCCAGCGATCCATCTCCGGCCGCCGCTCGACCGCGTTTTCGCAAAAGCCGCCGGCGGTGAGCACGTTGAGGCAGGACTGGCTCTCGTTGACCACCTCGAAGCGGTAGCCGTCAAAGGCGTCGCCGGAGACCTTTACGCGCTGCCGATAGTCGTTCATGTCGCCGCAGATCGCCCAGCGCTTGTCGGCCGCATGATCCCCACCGAAACGCTCCTCGATGATCCGGCGCACCGCTTGCGCCTCGGCAATGCGCAGCGGCATCGTCGCCTCGCGCCCGTCAAGACCGTTGCGGGGCGAACCCATCGACTTGAAGTGCACGAGATAAAGCGTCAGCGGCACGCCGCCTACCTTCAGGTCGATTTCCAGGCAGTCGCGCCGGAAGATGCGCTGATTGGCCTGATGCCCAAGCGCCGCCAGTTCAGGCGTGTGCAAGCCGAACTGCTCGAACGTGACATAGGCGTGGCTTGTCATGCGCACGAATTCGATCGGCTGGCCTTGCGCGGTCTCGTTGCGCATCATCACGGCGACGTCGATGCCGCGCGAATCGTTGCCGGCGGTGGTGTATTTCTGCCGGTAGCCGTGCCCGACCATCTTGAACAGATAGCCGTATTCGAATGCCTTCAGTGCCTCGATGTTATCGACTTCCTGCATGCAGATGATGTCGGCGCGGGTGGCCGCGATGGCCAGCGCCGTCAACTGGCGCGTATCGTCGGATTGCGCGATCGCCCGCGCCTGCTCCAGCATCTTGTATTCGGCCTCGCTCTGAATGTCGAAGAGCGCCAGCGTGCGATCTTCGTTGAGCTGGTTGCGGTATCCGGAAAAATCAAACCTGTTCATCAGGTTTTCGACATTGAAGGTGGCAAGGCGCAGCGACATGGCGGTGACCTTTGCCCGCAAGCGCGCCCGAAAACAAGGGCCTGCCCTGCCCGCTATGGTTGACGGAACCTTCCGTTCATCCTCCGTTCAGGCGCGAAGTTCCATGAATGATGTTCTTCCCCGGGGTATTCTGGGCGTGGGGCCTGAAATCTCTTGGAGAGTGCAATGAACTCGCTCTTTTCTTCGACGGTCAAATCAGGGCTGATAGCCTTCGGTCTCATCTCCGGCATCACCGCGCCGTCCGCCGCCGGCCCGATCATGCAACCCGAATTTTCGGTGCCCGCCAGCACCGTTGCACCGACAATCACGCCTGTCCGCGATAGCTGGGCTGGCGGCAACGACCGTCGCTTCAACAACTGGCAATGGCGTCGCCATGACGGCCGCCGATTTTCAAGGTCGGGCAATTGGGACCGCGGTAACTGGCACCGTAGGCACTGGAATCGCGGAGACGACTGGCGTTGGCGTCATCATCGCCGCCATTACCGCGGCCGCTACTACGATGATGGCGCGGGCGCCGCGATTCTCGGCCTCGGCCTCGGGCTCGGCCTTGGCAGCATGTACAGCAACTACAACTATTACGATGCGCCGCCACCGCGCCGCTATTATCGTGCAGGGTCGAGCGCTCACGTCCGGTGGTGCTATAATCGGTACCGCTCGTATCGCGCCTGGGACAACACATTCCAGCCCTATGGCGGTCCACGCCAGCAGTGCTGGTCGCCCTACAGCTGATCGACTGATGCATTCCGGACGGCGCCGTCCCCTCGCGGCGCCGTTTCATCTGCCCCATCTTCTCCTGAACTATTCTCTGTCCGGCCGGGACACCGCGAAATCGTTTTCGCCGCCGACGATAACGCTATGTTTATCAGGCAGGCCTAATTATCTTGCCGATCGCACCACATGAAATGCGACGATCGCCGGGGATTGGGCGCGCGATGGCTGAAGACGAACACAGGGATCAACGCAGGCAGCGCGTCTTCAAGGGCGCGACGATCCTGACCGGCGTGACCAATTCCGAGGTCACATGCACGGTGCGCAACATGCATGCCGGCGGCGCCGAACTGAAGGTCTCGATCGACGCTCGCGTGCCCGACGAGTTCCTGCTCTATGTGCCGACCGACGGCATCGCCTACAAGGCAGCGGTCCGCTGGCGTCGCGAGGACCGCATCGGCGTCATGTTCACCGGCACCGCGCCAAAGCCTCACTGGCACTACGGCTGATTGCTTGCGGTGGCGAACCCGAAACTCGCATCCGGACCAACAGAACCACGGTACAAAAAAAGCCGGCGGAGCGCTCCGCCGGCTTTTCCTTGCGCATTGATAAAATTGCGAATTAATTCTTAGCCTTGTCGACCAGCTTGTCCTTCGAAATCTCCCGCGCGCCCGCAGAGCGAAGCCCGAGGACGCGCAAGGAAACGAACTTGGATTTCGATCAGTTCTTGGCCTTGTCGACCAGCTTGTTCTTCGAAATCCACGGCATCATCGCGCGCAGCTTGGCGCCGACTTCCTCGATCTGGTGGCTGTCGTTGTTACGGCGGATGCCCTTGAAGCGCGACATGCCGGCGCGGTATTCCTGCATCCATTCCGAGGTGAACTTGCCGGTCTGGATATCCTTCAGCACGCGCTTCATCTCGGCCTTGGTGTCGGCGGTGATGATGCGCGGGCCCGAAACATATTCGCCCCATTCGGCGGTGTTCGAGATCGAGTAGTTCATGTTGGCGATGCCGCCCTCATAGATCAAATCGACGATCAGCTTGACCTCGTGCAGGCATTCGAAATAGGCCATCTCCGGTGCATAGCCGGCTTCCACCAGCGTCTCGAAACCGGCGCGGATCAGTTCGACCAGACCGCCGCACAGCACAACCTGCTCGCCGAACAGATCGGTCTCGCATTCCTCGCGGAAATTGGTCTCGATGATGCCCGAACGGCCGCCACCGACGCCGCAGGCATAGGACAAAGCCAGATCGAGCGCATTGCCCGAAGCGTCCTGGTTGACGGCGACCAGGCACGGCACGCCGCCGCCCTTCTGGTATTCGCCGCGCACGGTGTGGCCGGGTCCCTTCGGCGCGATCATGACGACGTCGACCGAGGCCTTCGGCTCGATCAGGCCGAAGTGCACGTTGAGGCCGTGGGCGAAAGCGATCGCCGCGCCGTCGCGGATGTTCGGCGCGATCTCGTTTTTGTAGATGTCGGCCTGCAATTCGTCCGGCGTCGCCATCATCATCAGGTCGGCCCACTTGGCGGCTTCTGCCACGCTCATCACCTTGAGCCCGTCGGCCTCGACCTTCTTGGCGGTCGCCGAGCCGGCCTTGAGGCCGATGGCGATGTCCTTGGCGCCGGAATCCTTAAGGTTGAGCGCATGCGCCCTGCCCTGGCTGCCATAGCCGATGATGGCGACCTTCTTGCCCTTGATCAGGTTGAGATCGGCATCGCGATCGTAATAGACACGCATTTTTCTTCCTTCCCGTTGTGAATTCAGAGCATGATGCCGAAAAGTGTGAAGCGGTTTTCGGACGACATCATGCTCTATCTCTTTGATTTAGAGCCGGATTCCGATTTCAGGTCGACTTGACCTGAAATCATCCGGCTCTAGGGGCCTTGCGGCCCGGTTTTTGCTCCGTAGAGAGCGAGAAACTGCTGCGTCGCCCGGACGGCATCGCTGCCGATCGCCGCATCAGTCATTTCCAGCCGGTCGCCGAGCAGAAGGCGAATCTGCACGTCACGGGCGACCAGCCCGAAAAAGGTGCGGAATGCCGCTTCGGCATCCGAGAACTCAAGAAGCCCGGCCTGCTGGCCAGCTTCCAGCACCGGCTTCAGGCGCCTGGCCAGCGCGAAGCGGCCGTTCTCCAGCACGATGGCGCCGAGATCGTCCTTGCCGGATCCGGCGTGACTGACCGCGACGCGGTTGAGCGCGATCGAGGTGTCGCTCGAAATCACCTTGAGCCAGTCAGAAGCGAAGCGCCCGAGGCTCGCCGTCAGCGAGACAAGGTCGAGCCCCTTGCGGTCGACCGGGACCACGCGCACCTTGGAGGCCTGCCATTGCACCGTTGCAGTCAAAAGCCCGTCGCGATCGCCGAACCATTTGTAGAGCGTTTCCTTGGAACAGCTCGCCCGCCGCGCCACGGCGGTCATGGTCAACTGATCGCCCTCCTCGACCAGCAGGCGAAGGGCAGCGTCGAGCACAGCTTTCTGCCGCTCCGTCAGCGCTTCGCTGGTGTCGATGTCGGCGCTTGCCTGCAACAAACTCTTTTCCTGCTCGAAGACGGCGGCATTCACTCAGAGCCCAGTACCGTACGTTACGGTTCGGCACTTCTATGGCGTATTGTCCGAGCCGGTGCAAGCCCCTATCTCCATTTTGACGCCTTCCAAAAAGGACAGCCCTTACGGAGAACGGCGTATCACGGAGGGAAGATGGTCATCGGCCTGCTCGCCTTGACCGTTACCGCCGCTTTCGCCGGCGCCGCCATCTATGTCAGCGTCGCCGAGCAGCCGGCGCGGCTTCGCCTCGATGACCGGGCGTTGCTGCAGGAATGGCAGCCTTCCTACAAGCGCGGCGCCGCAATGCAGGCGTCGATCGCCGTGGTCGCCTGTGTTCTTGGTGTCGTTGCTTGGTGGCAGACCGGCAGTCTCGCCTATCTGGTCGGGGCGGTGCTGATCATCCTACCCTGGCCATGGACGCTGATCGCAATGATGCCGACAAACCGATTGCTGGAGGTGATGGACGCGGCTGCCGCCGATCCGCGGGCCAGGGAATTGATCATCAAATGGGGCAATCTGCATCTGGTTCGCGTCATGCTTGGCGTGCTGGCGGCACTGGCATTCCTCTGGGGCAGTATCTGAGGTCGCGCCAACGGCCACATCACTCCAGGGCGGCTGGATAGCGCAGCCGCCCAAGCAGAGCCGACAAGGTTTCCAGGTCATCGTTGGAAAGCCTGGCACCGACCAGCTCCACGATCGATCGTCCGTAGACGGCCCACATGCGGCGGCGCGTCTCGCGCCCCTTGCCCGTAATGCGGATAGTCTGTCCTCGCCCGTCATCGGCAACCCTGAGCTTCTCGACCAGCCCGTCCGCTTCGAGCCGCGCCAGCAGCCGGGAGATGTTGTATTGCGCAAACAGTGTGCGCTCGATCAGCTGGAATGGCCGCAACCCGCCCTCACCTGCTTCGGCAAGCTCATGCAGCACGTCGTACCAGGCAAGCGGCGGTAAGCTGCTGTCCTTCAGCGCGTCTTCGGCTCTTTCCACCAGCTGGCGCGAAACGCGCATCAGGCGCGCCCAGGCCTTGATGACCGCGGGCGAAGGATTGGTTTTCTCCGTCATGATTGCAGCATAGGCGATAGATGCAACTGCATCAAGCTTGCCAGTAGATGCAAATGCATCTATATAGATGCAACTGCATTGATAACGGAGGTGCTACCATGAAACATGAAATCTGCAAGATCGCCGACATCCCGGAGACGGGCAGCCTGGTGACCGACAAGCTCGTTCTCGTCAGCCACCACCTTTGTCCCTATGTGCAGCGCGCGGCGATCTCGCTCGCCGAAAAGGGCGTGCCGTTCGAACGCCTCACCATCGATCTTGCCAACAAGCCGGCCTGGTTCAAGGCGATATCGCCGCTCGGCAAGGTGCCGCTGCTGCGCGTGCAGCGGAATGGCGAGGAAACGGTGATTTTCGAATCGGCGGTCATCCTCGAATTCCTTGAAGAAACGCAGGGCAACCCACTCCACCCTGCCGACCCGCTGGCCCGCGCCCGGCATCGCGCCTGGATCGAGTTCGGCTCGGCCATCCTCAACGCAATTGGTCGTTTCTATTCCGCACCGAGCGAGGCCGCCTTCCTTGCCGAAAGCGAAGGTCTGTCGGCAATGTTTGGTCGTCTCGAAGCGGAACTGGCGACTGGCCGAGCTGGACCATGGTTCGCCGGCGAGCGCTTTTCATTGGTCGATACCGTCTATGGACCAATCTTCCGCTATTTCGACGCCTTCGATCGGATCGGCGATTTCGGCATCCTGAGCGGAAAGCCGCTTGTCGAGGCCTGGCGGAAGGGATTGCACGAACGCAAAGCGGTGAAGAACGCTGTCACCCCGGATTATCCACAGCGCCTTCATGCATTCCTGCAAGCGAGGGGTTCACATCTTTCGACCATCATCCGCCGCACCGAAGCGGCCACTGCGCTTTTTTGATCCCGATCCGCCTGAACGGATCGACCACGGTTCCAGCCACCATCGAGGCAAGGATGTTTGGCGCCGGCGGGATTTTTGCCACTGACGCCACCAGCCTGTCGCGGACGAACGGCATCACGGTCGAATCCGACTGGTAGAACGGCGTCAGCATCAGCGACAGCGCCTGAAATACCCGCGCGTGCCACCGCCGCGCCTGGGTTAGGCCTCGGTAGCGTCGAAGGCGTTCCGCGCGGCGCGCACAGCGCCATGATTGAGCTCGGCCCACTGGAGCAGCTGGTGCAGCGGCCCGAACATCGAGCGTCCGAGATCGGTCAGACTGTATTCGACGCTCGGCGGCTTGGTCGGGAATACCTCGCGATGGACGTAGCCGTCGCGCTGCAAATCGTGCAGCGTCTGGGTGAGCATGCGCTGTGAAATGTCAGGCACCAGCCGCCGCAATTCGCCGAACCGGTACGGCTTCTCCGCCAGCGCCATCATCAGCAGCGAACTCCATTTGTTGCTGATGCCCTGGATCACATCGCGAACGGGACAGTCCGCAATGTTGCCCCC
>NZ_RZTA01000064.1:0-35901 GCF_004023115.1 Mesorhizobium sp. M6A.T.Cr.TU.017.01.1.1 | reverse complement strand
GGAGGGTTAGGGTGGGGGTCCATCTTCGCAAGAATCCAAATGCGATTGCCCTGCCTGTTACACAGGGGCGAGTAACGGCCTCAGGCGCGGATTTCGATCTCGGGGGCGCCGACCGCGGGCAGCGCCGTATCGTTGACGGTAGCCGCAATGACGCTGTCGAGCAGGCCCGGAAAGCGGGCATCGAGGTCGTCGCGGCGCAGTGTAATCAGCCGGCTGGTGCCGACCACCTCGGCGCGGGTAACGCCGGCCTCCCGCAGCTTGGCCAAATGATAGCTCAGATTGGTCTTCGAGCCGAGATCGAGGAATTGGCTGCAGTTCAGCGGCACGCCTTCTTTGCTGGCGAGATACCGCACGATGGCCAGCCGCGTGGGATCGCCGAGCACGGCAAGCACGTTCGGCAGACTGATCTGGTCGGCGGTGGGATGGGGTAGGGTCATGCCCAGGAATTAAGCGCAATCGGGGCCGATTTCAACGCGTCTCCTCCTCAGCGGGTGTAGGCGGTTTTTGACGCCATTCATGCCTGTCCTGACATCGGGCTGTCAGCAGGCTTCGATTAGTATGCGAGAGCTCATTGACATCATGCCCTGTTATGTTCAATTGTTCAATAACTTTTGAACTAAGGATTGTTGCTATGGACAAGCGCCTCATCTGGCTTGCGCTCGGATCATTCACGATCGCGACCGAAGGCTTCGTCATTTCAAGCCTGTTGCCCGACATCGCGGCCGACGCCGCCATCTCCGTTCCACTCGCCGGGACGCTGATCACCGCCTTCGCGCTCGCCTATGCGCTTGGGACACCGATCCTGGCGACGCTCACCGGCGAATGGGACCGGCGGCGCGTTATCTTGTGGACGCTGGTGTTCTTCGTGCTGGGCAACCTGGCTGCGGCGCTGAGTTCCTCCTTCGAACTGCTGCTGATCGCCCGCATCGTCATGGCGCTGTCGTCCGGCCTGTTCGCGGCGACGGCGCAAGGGACGGCCGTGGCGCTTGTCGATGATCATCACCGCGCCCGCGCCATTGCCGTCGTCGTCGGCGGCACCACGGTGGCGGTGGCGGTCGGCGCCCCGCTCGGCGCGCTTGTCGCGACGGTTGCCGGCTGGCGCGGCACGTTCTTTGCCATCGCCGGGCTCGGCGCCCTGGCCGGCGCCATCCTGTGGTACCGGCTGCCGCGTGGCATCGTCGGCACCAAGCTGCCGCTCAGGCAACGGCTGGCCGCAGCCCTTCGCCCCGGCGTGCCATCGATCCTGTTGACCACGCTGCTGGCGCTCACCGGTGCCTTCACGGTCTTTGCCTTTGTCGCTCCGCTAGCCATCGAAGGCGGAGGCTTGAGCCCGATCGCGCTGCCCGGCATGCTGCTTGCCTTCGGTGTCGGCGCCGTTATCGGCAATATTGCCGGCGGGCAGGCGGCCGACCGCTTCGGCGCGACGCGCACCGTCAGCTGGTCGCTGGCGCTGAGCGCGGTGATGCTGGTCATGCTCTCGGTCATCCCGACATTCCTGCCGCACAGCATCGCCGGGCCGGCGCTGATGGCCATGATGGTGCCGTGGGGCATCGTCGGCTGGGCCTTCCCGCCGGCGCAGGCGAGCCGCATCATCAGGCTGGCGCCCGACGCGGCGCCCATCGTGCTGTCGCTCAACGGCTCGGCGCTCTATCTCGGCGTGGCGCTGGGCGCCGTCGTCGGCGGCGCGGTGCTGCGCTATGGCGCGCCGGCTGATCTCGGCCTGGTCGCCGCAGCGTTCCCGATCCTGGGTCTTGGCGTCATGCTGGCCGGCCACCGGGCGGCCCGGGCGGTGGCAATGCCGGCGGAATAAGTTCTGGCTACCGCCGCTGTTCGAGACCTCAGGGCGCTGCCGGCGGTATACCAAAATCCAGCGCGGCGATGTCGTCCAGCGCCGCGCGCAACATTGCCGCCTGCTCCTTGCCGACCATGTCCTCAAAACGCTGCTGGGCGACGCGCCACAGCTTCATGGCCTCATCGAGCTTGACCGAGCCCTGCGGCGTCAGCCGCACGCGCTTGATACGGCGGTCATCCGGATCAGTGAAGGTCTCGACATAACCGTCGCGGATCAGCGGCTTCAGCGTATGGCCGAGTGCCGACAGGTCCATAACGAGGGCAGCGGCAATGGCGCCCATGGCCGGTTCGTCGCCGATATGGATCTGGTAGAGCAGGCCTTGCTGAGTGGCCTTCAGGCCCGACGGGGCGACCACATCGTCGTAGAACTGACCAAGCTTGCGCGTCGCGCGGCGCAGCACGGCGTTGTTGCAAAGGGTCAGGCCCGGAAGGGTGTCTTTCGACATGATGGGTCCTTGGCGACGGCAACATGATGTCCGTTAGCTGCCTCACAAATAATCCCCGCGTCAATCATTGACAAGATAGTGGCATATACCTACTTCGCAAACAGTGGCATATGCCACTAATTGAATCGCACGGCTTTGCCGGCAAGGCGAGGGCGATCGCCCACCGTGCCTGCACCGGTTCGAAGCGAAGCAAATCAACCGAAAAAAGGAACAGGACAATGAGTGGACAGAACAACAAGGGCACGGCGGTTGTCACCGGCGCCTCGTCGGGCATCGGCGCTGTTTATGCGGACCGGTTGGCGGGGCAGGGCTATGATCTGGTGCTGGTGGCGCGGCGCGCCGAGCGGCTGGAGGAACTGGCCGGCAAGCTGCGCGCCGAATACGGCCGCAAGGTCGGCGTGATCAGCGCCGATCTTGCCGACGACAACGATGTGCGCCGCGTCGAGCAGGTGATATCGGCCGACGACAGCGTGACGCTACTGGTCAATAATGCCGGCCTTGGCGGTGCGCAACTCGTGGCAACGGCCGACGCCGACGTGGCCGAGCGGATGATCAAGGTCAATGTCGTGGCGCTGACCCGGCTGACGCGCGCGGTCCTGCCGGGACTGCTGTCGCGCAACCGCGGCGCCATCGTCAACATCGCCTCGGTGCTGGCCTTCGACACCTCGTTCGGCGGTATCTACAGCGGCACCAAGGCCTATGTCGTCAACTTCACCGAAGCCTTGCAGCGCGAAGTCACCGGCACCGGGGTGAAGGCGCAGGTGGTGCTGCCAGGGGCCACGCGAACCGAGTTCTGGGAACTTGCGGGCAGCGATATCGACAGCCTCCCGAAGGAGATCATCATGACGGCCGACGATCTGGTGGACGCAGCACTTGTCGGCCTTGCCAGGGGTGAAGCCGTCACTGCACCAGCGCTTGCCGATGCGGCCAAGCTGGACATCTTCCTTGGCGCTCGGCAAGCCCTTTACGGCAGCTTGCATGCTGACAAACCGGCGGCACGCTACGCGGCTTGAAGGCCGAGGTGGGATTGGCGCCCCCGCAGAATTTGGGTTCCTCGCCCCACGCAGGTGGGACGAGGAACTCAAGCGTTTAGGCTGTTCGCCACATCGGGATGATCGAGGCGGCCAGCAGCAGGCCGAGCGCAATGTTCAACACCCGCCACTGCCGCTCGGTTCTAAGCAACCGGGCGAGCAGCGTGCCCGCCACGCACCACGCCGACAGCGACAGCGCGGCTGCCAGGCCAAAGACCGCGCCGAGTAGCAGGGCAAGCTGCAGCGGTCCGTTGGCGAGTGCGGCAAAAGATGCCGCCGCCCCCAATCCCATCGCCCAGCCCTTGGGGTTCATCCATTGCAGGCCGGCGCCACCGAAAAAGCTGTTCGGCTTTGCCATGGTCACGTCCAGATTGGGTGGACCGCTGCGGCCGATCTTGACGGCGAGCCAGATCAGATAGAGCGATCCGGCTATCTTCATCGCCAGCTGCAGGGACGGAGCCGCCGCCAGCAGGCCGGCGAGCCCGGCCGCACCTGCCGCGGCCACCGTGGCCAGGCCGGCAGCACTTCCGGCCATCAGCGGAACCGAGCGGCGAAAGCCGAACTGCGCCCCCGACGCTGTCGACAAGGTCGTGGCCATGCCGGGCGTGGAGGTCGAGACCAGCGCAAACAGGACGAGCGGAAGGATGGCCTCAAACATGCTGTTTCCTCTGTTGGGAATCCAGCATGCTAAGCATTGTCAGGCATCAGTAAATGCAATGTTTGCTATGGTTGGCATTAGAGAATATAATGCAAACCATGATCCGCAATCTCGACACGGCCTTGGTCAGGACCTTCGTCACCGTCGCCGACAAGGCCAGCATGACGGCGGCTGCGAACGCGCTGCATCTGACGCAGGGCGCCGTCAGCCAGCAGATCAAGCGGCTGGAGGAGGTTCTCGGCTGCAGCCTGTTCGAGCGCGACCGGCGCGGGCAGAGACTGACCCGTTCCGGGGAACGACTGTTCGGCAAGGGCAAGCGCCTGCTCTCCCTGAACGACGAGATCTGGGCCGAGATGGCGACCAGCGCGGTCGCTGGTGAGGTGCGGCTCGGCGTGCCGTACGATCTTGTCGGCACCATGCTTGCGCCGGTGCTGAAGACCTATGCCGAGACCTATCCGCAGGTCGAGATTTCGCTGGTCTGCGCCTCGTCGCCAGAGCTTTCGGCGGCATTGGCGACTGGCACGATAGACCTTGCCGTGATCGAGGAACCGGTCGGTCCGTCCGCCGGCGAATGTCTCGCCATCGACCGGCTGGTCTGGGTCGGCGCGAGGGGCGGCATAGCCCGCCGCAAGCGGCCTTTGCCGGTTTCGATGGTGGCCGACACCTGCGCCTTCCGCCCGGCGGTGCTGGCGGCGCTCAATGAGCATGGGCTGGAATGGCGGACCGTGTTCGAGAACGGCAACCTCGACGCGACGACGGCGACTGTGCGTTCGGACCTGGCCGTCACGACCTGGCTGGCCTCCACCGTGCCGGGCGATCTCGACATTCTGGCCGCCGATCCGGAGCTGCCGGCCTTGCCGAATTTCTCGATCAATTTGCATCTGCCGAAGCATGGTGTCGGGCCGGCGGTGCGGGAGTTTGCCGCGTGCATCCGCGACGGGCTGGCGCGGCGGCAACAGGCGGCGTGATCGGCAAAATGGCAAAGGGACGGCCGATGTCGGCCATCCCCTTGTTGTTAACGCAGTGCGCGGTCGTCTATTTCCAGGTTCGGCGTCTCTCGATCTCGGCTTCGGACGGCTGTTCCTGGGCGAAAGACCCGGTCTTGATCTCACCGCCACGTTCATAGGTCGCCATGATGACGCCGGTGGTCGATACCTGTGAGCGGCTCAGCGTGAAGGCCGCCGGAATTGCGCCGCTGCCGAACAACCGCTTACCCTTGCCCAGCACCAGCGGGAAGGTCAGCAGGCCGATCTGGTCGATCAAGTCATTGGCGAGCAAGGTCTGGATGAGTTCGCTCGATCCCTGGATGAGCAGGTCCGGGCCGTCCTCCTGCTTGAGCTGGCGCAGTGCGGCCACGACGTCGTCGCCGAGCCACTGGCTGTTTTGCCACGACAGCGTATCGGGCCGGTGCGTTGCCACATATTTGGTGGCGGCGTTGAAGCTGTCGGCGATCGGACCGCTCTTCTGGTACGGCCAATGCGCGGCGAAGATGTCGTAGGTCTTGCGGCCGAGGAGCAGCGCGAAGGGTTTTGCGAAGGTCTCACCAATAAAGGCGCCTCCGACGTCGTCCCAGTAATGGAACGTCCAGCCACCGAATTCGAAGCCGCCGACCGGGTCTTCTTCCGGCCCGCCAGGCGCCTGCATGACGCCGTCGAGGCTGACGAATGTCGCAGTGATGATCTTCCTCATTGGATTCTCCCTTTTCATTTTCCGTGCCGTTTAGGCCGAGTTCGGCCAAAGGACGCGCGATTGGACGCCGGTCCGACAGGGGCCGGAAAAATTTCCGGCATTCCGGTTCACGAAGGCCCGATGCTCCGCGACGAGAACCAGACGTCTCCGATGATCGCAGTGGCGGTCCTGTCCGGGGCCGCTTCGCTCGTTAGCCAGATCGAACGGCTGCGAGCCGCGCTTTCGCGGTCGATTCTCGCCGCGGAACTTGCGAGCGAGGCGCCGATGCAAGGGATGAACCATGACCGCATGAACGGATCGCAGGCAAGACCCTTATCCGTGCGGGTCACCATCACCGCGAGGCCAACGCGCTCCGCCGGACGCCACGGAAAGACCATGCGGCCGCCGGGTTTCAGCGCCTTCAACCACTCGGCCGGAGGTGCCGCGACGCCGGCATTGACATAGATGATGTCGGACGGTGGCAGGCCGCTGATGACCGCATCGCCATGGATGACAGCCACCTCGTCATAAGCTTCGAGATTCTTTCTCGCGCGGTCGGCGAGACTGGATTCCAGCTCGAACGCTGTGACTGCGCCGCCCGGTGAAACCAGCCGTGCCAACAGAGCTGTGTAATAGCCGGTGCCTGCGCCGACATGGGTGACGGTCTCGCCGGGTTTTGGCGCCACCTTGCCGATCCACATGGCGTGCAGAAACGGCTCGCCATTGTTGATGCCCTTGTCAGCGTCAAGCGCTACCAGCACGTTCTGATAGATGTGAACAGGATCGGCAGTTGGCGTTTCGACCTTGCCGTTGCCGGCGACGACCATCCACGGCCCGGGCCCGAGAAAAACTTCGCGCGCCACCGCGGCGAACACGCCTTCGAGACGCGGATCGGCCGAACCTGCATTGGCAGCCATCAGTCGCGCGTAGAATTTTCGAGCTTCGGCAATCGGCGTCATGGCTTGGCAAGATAGCGCGGATTGACGATTTGTCGCGTCCGCCCTGGCTGAGAGAAACTTTCAGCCAATGCCGGCCACGGTGTCGTAGAGCAGCTTGAAGTTGAGCACCAGGATGAGGGCGGCGACCACCCATGCAAGCGCGGCGACGCCCCGCGGAATGGCGAGATTGCCCATCTTCTTTTTGTCCGACACGAACTGCACGAGTGGGATCACCGCGAAGGGCAATTGCATCGACAGGATCACCTGACTGAAGACGAGGAGCTGGCCGGTTCCCTTCTCGCCATAGAGCGCGGTGACGACCACCACCGGGACGATGGCGATGCCGCGTGTCAGCAGGCGGCGCGCCCATTGCGGGATGCGCAGGCGCAGGAAGCCCTCCATCACGATCTGGCCGGCGAGCGTCGCCGTCACCGTGGAGTTCAGGCCGGAGGCAAGCAGCGCCACGGCAAACAGGATCGAAGCGATGCCGAGGCCGAGCAGCGGCGAGAGAAGCTCGAAGGCCTGGCCGATTTCGGCGACGTCGTGATGACCGGTGCCATGGAAAGCCACCGCCGAGACGATCAGGATGGAGGCGTTGACGAACAGCGCCAATATCAAGGCGATGGTCGAGTCCATCGTTGCCCATTTGATGGCATCGCGCTTGCCGGCTTCGGTGCGCTCATAGGCGCGGGTCTGCACGATTGAGGAGTGCAGATAGAGATTATGCGGCATCACGGTGGCGCCAATAATGCCGATGGCGATGTAGAGCATCGCCGGGTTGGTGACGATCTCCGACGATGGCACGAACATGGAATGCAGGATCGAGCCGACCGGGGGAGCGGCGGCAAATATCTGGATGGCGAAGCAACCGAAGATGATGATCAAAAGCGCAACGATGAAGGCTTCGAGGTAACGGAAGCCCCTGTTCATCAGCAGCAGAACGAGGAAAGCGTCGAGGGCGGTCAAGACGGCGCCGCCGATCAGCGGAATGCCGAACAGCAGCTGCAGAGCGATCGCCGTGCCGATGACTTCGGCCAGATCGCAGGCGATGATGGCCAGCTCGCAGGCGATCCACAGCATGAAATTGACCGGCCGCGGATAATAGGCACGGCAGGCCTGGGCGAGGTCACGCCCGGTGGCGATGCCGAGCCTGGCGGCGAGCGCCTGCAGCAGGATCGCCATGAGGTTCGACAACATGATGATGAAGAGCAGCGTGTAGCCGAACTGGGCGCCGCCGGCGAGGTCGGTCGCCCAGTTGCCGGGGTCCATGTAGCCGACCGAAACCATGTAGCCCGGCCCCATGAAGGCGAACAGCCGGCGAAACCAGACGCCCGACTGCGGCACCGCGATCGAGGCATTGACCTCGCGCAGGCTTGGCTGCTCGTCGTCTTCCGGCCGGGCAAATCGCCACATGGTTCGGGATGCTGTTGCGGCTTCGGCTTCTGACATTGGGGGGATTTTCCGCTGGATCGTCTAAGTTGCCGTTTCTATCTATGTCAGGGCTGAACATTATGCAATATGCTATGTTTTATTGTTTGTGCTTTTGAATAGTGCCCCTGCTGGCGACGCACGGGTGAATCGGAAACGCTGGTTGCGCCTGCCGTCGAATGCAAATAAACGGCCAGAAGAATGGAAGCCCGTGCTATGAATGTGCAAATGCCGGCCCATTCGCTGACAGACGAGGAGGAGCGCGTATTGGCGCTGAAGAACAGACCGGTTCCACGCGAAAAGCCGCTGCCTGACGCCGAAATTCACTCGGAGGGATTTAGGCAGACGCGTGAAGCGCGCCGCAGCGCGCTGGTCGAGGATTATGTCGAGCTCATCGCCGACCTGATTGAGGACGGCAACGAGGCGCGCCAGGTCGACATCGCGGCGCGGCTCGGCGTCGCCCAGCCGACCGTCGCCAAGATGCTGACGCGACTGTGCGCGGACGGGCTCGTCTCGAGGAAACCCTACCGGGGCGTGTTCCTGACCGATGCCGGCCGCAAGGTCGCGGAGGAGAGCCGCATTCGCCACCAGACGGTGGAAGCCTTCCTGCGCTCGCTCGGGGTCAGCGCCGAGACGGCGCGCATCGATGCCGAGGGCATCGAGCACCATGTCAGCGCCGAGACGCTTGAAGCGTTTCGCAAGGCGATGACGGCGACACGCTAAGTCTACAGCCATTGTCGACAGTCCTGCCGGAACCGCCGCGTTGCCGCTGCGTTTGAGATCGTGCCACGCGATGGCGCGAGGCCGAGGAGGATACGATGGGCGTTGAACAGGCACCGACACCGAAGGGCAAGCAAGCTGCCAAGGGATTGAAGCAAGCTGCGGCGAAGGACGAGCGCAAGACGGAAGCGGATACCGGTCGCCCGCTCAAAAAGAGTGCGGCCCGCTTCGAGGAGCGCTCGAAAAGCTCGGACGGCAAGAGCGCTGGCGCCAAGCAGAAGATCTGAGCGTAGCCAAGAGCCAGAAAGGCGCTGACAGAGTGTCCGCAGCGTGGAACCGGGCGCCAAATGGACGGTGGTGTAACTCACTCAAGGTTGGCGAGCAGCATGGCGACAGTGCGAGCGGAACTTCGTCCACGAGCACGACGCCGCCTGGTCCCTCGCACAGCGAGGGATGTCGGCAAAAAAGGGGAAAACGGAAGGCGGCTGTAACGTTGCAGCGCTCGTGCCTTTCATGCGAAAAATTCTGTGACTTGCCTCAGCCGTTGGGATAATTGTTATCAGTCCGATCGAGCCGAGACACGGCCCCGATCGACCGGAAATTTGCACCACGAGGATTTGCCATGCTCTGGAAGGGTCGTCGTCAAAGTGACAATGTCCAGGACCAACGTGGTCAGAGCGGCGGCGGGTTCAACCTGCCGGGCGGCGGCCCCGGCCGGTTCCGCATCCCGGTCGGCGGCCGCTCTGGCGGCGGAATGTCGCTGTCGACCATCGTCATTCTCGTGGTCCTCTACTTCGGACTGAAGGCCTTCGGCATCGATCCGCTGCAGATCCTGGCCGGCGGCGATGGCGGCCTGGCGCCGGGCGGCGGCGGCCAGATCACCGACAATAGCGGCGAGCAGGGCGGTGGCACCGGTGCGCCGGCCTCCGACGAGATGAAGCAGTTCGTCTCGACCGTGCTGGCCGAGACCGAGGATACCTGGAGCGGCATTTTCCAGGCCAACGGCCTGACCTACGAAGATCCGAAGCTGGTTCTGTTCAGCGGACAAATCCGCTCGGCCTGCGGCTCCGCCTCGTCTGCGGCCGGACCTTTCTACTGTCCCGGCGACCGCAAGGTCTATCTCGACACCACCTTCTTTCAGCAGCTCGACCAGCAATTCGGCGCCTCGGGCGATTTCGCCCAGGCCTATGTGATCGCGCATGAGGTCGGCCATCATGTGCAGAACCTCACCGGCATCCTGCCCAAGTTCAACCAGATGCGCCAGCAGATGGGCGAGGCCGAATCCAACCACATGTCGGTGCAGGTCGAGCTCCAGGCCGACTGCTTCGCCGGCGTCTGGGCGCATTTCACCGGGCAAAAAGGCATCCTGGAACAGGGTGATATGGAAGAGGCGCTGAACGCCGCCCAGCAGATCGGCGACGACACGATGCAGAAGAAGATGCAGGGCTACGTCATTCCGGAAAGCTTCAACCATGGTACGTCGCAGCAGCGGCAGACCTGGCTGGCGCGCGGCTACAGGAGCGGCAAGCTCTCGGATTGCGATACGTTCAACACCCCCATCTGAGGGCATTCGGGCTTTCCTGTTGAAGTGACCGTTGAAGCGGCGGGCGGCGCTGCAGGACGTGGCCGCACTCATGTCGACAGTTGATGTCAGGATCAAAATCCCTGGCGCGTTCCCTTATTGTTCTGCGTGGCTGACTCGCCTATAACGAGTTCTTTCGCCTTCGCTCCGAGGCGGCGCCAGGAGTCGATACCGTCATGATCGAAGCCAAAACCGCCAGGCGGGGTCTTGCGCTTGTTTTCACCACGCTGTTGCTCGACATCACCGGCATCGGCATCATCATGCCGGTGCTGCCGGCCTATCTGCAGGAGCTGACCGGCGTTGGTGTCAGCGAAGCGGCGATCGAGGGGGGCTGGCTGTTCTTCGTCTATGCGGCCATGCAGTTCCTGTTCGCGCCGCTGGTCGGCAATCTCAGCGACCGCTTCGGGCGCCGCCCGATCCTGCTGGCCTCAGTGCTGACCTTCGCCATCGACAATCTGATCTGCGCGGTCGCCTGGTCCTATTCGGTCCTGTTCATCGGCCGGGTGCTGGCCGGCATCAGCGGCGCCAGCTACTCGACCGCCTCCGCCTTCATCGCCGATGTCAGCACCGACGAGAACAGGGCGAAGAATTTCGGCCTGCTTGGCATCGCCTTCGGTGTCGGGTTCATCATCGGCCCGGTGCTGGGCGGGTTGCTTGGCGAATTCGGGCCGCGCGTGCCGTTCTGGGGCGCGGCGGGGCTTGCACTCATCAACTTCATCGTCGGCTGGTTCTTCCTGCCGGAAACGCTGGAGCAGCACCATCGGCGTCGGTTCGAGTGGCGCCGCGCCAATCCTCTCGGCGCCCTCAAGCAGATGCGCAACTATCATGGCATCGGCTGGATCGGGCTGGTGTTCTTCCTGATGACGCTCGGCCACATGATGTACCCTGCCGTGTGGTCGTTCGTCGGCAGTTACCGCTATGGCTGGAGCGAACAGCAGATCGGCCTCTCGCTCGGCGTCTTCGGTCTTGGCGGGGCACTGGTGATGGGTTTTGTCCTGCCGCGCGTCATTCCACGGCTCGGCGAATGGCGGACCGCCGCCACCGGTCTTGCTTTTACCGCGCTCGCCGCCTTCGGCTATGCTGCGGCATGGAAGGGATGGATGATCTATGCGGTGATCGTGGCGACCTGCCTCGAGGCGCTGGCCGACCCGCCGCTGCGGAGCCTGGCGGCGGCCAAGGTGCCGCCCTCCGCGCAGGGCGAATTGCAAGGTGCGATGACGAGCGTGTTTTCGATCACCAGCATCATCACGCCGCTGCTTTATACCGGAATCTTCGCCTGGTTCACCGGGCCGAGCGCGCCGGTGGTGTTCGGCGGCGCGCCCTTTGTGCTCGGCGGCATTTTTCTTGCCTTGTCGTTAATAGCATTCGTGCTCAGGGTCGAAAGACCGGTCGCGGTGAAGGACGTCACGACGGCGACGGTGCGAACCTGAATCAGGCGCGCTCGGCCAGCGCCGGCTCGCCGCGCTTTTCGCGGATGAGATTGACGAAGCGGCGGAACAGATAGTGCGAATCCTGTGGGCCGGGCGAGGCTTCGGGATGATGCTGGACCGAGAAGACCGGCCTGCCTGTCAGAGTGATGCCGCAATTCGAGCCGTCGAACAGCGAGACATGGGTTTCTTCGACGCCGCTCGGCAACGAGTCGGCATCGACGGCAAAGCCGTGATTCATCGAGACGATCTCGACCTTGCCGGTGGTGTGATCCTTGACCGGATGGTTGGCGCCGTGATGGCCCTGATGCATTTTGGCGGTCTTGCCACCCAGCGCCAGCGCCAGCATCTGGTGGCCCAGGCAGATGCCGAAAACCGGGATGTCGGTCTTCAGCAGGTCCTGGATGACCGGAACGGCGTAGTCGCCGGTGGCTTCCGGATCACCGGGACCGTTGGAGAGAAAGATGCCGTCGGGCCGCATGGCGAGGATCTCCTCGGCGCCGGTGTTGGCCGGCACCACGGTGACCTTGGCGCCAAGACCGGCAAGCAGGCGCAATATGTTGCGCTTGACGCCGTAGTCGATGGCGACGACATGCATGGACGGATCGATCTGTTCGCCAAAGCCCTCGTCCCAGACCCAGGGCGTCTCGCGCCAGACCGAGGACTGGCCGGAAGTGACGTCCTTGGCCAGGTCAAGCCCGATCAGGCCGGACCAGGCGGCGGCGCGGCGCTTCAGATCGTCGATGTCGAAGATGCCATCGGGCGCGTGCGCGATGACGGCGTTGGGCATGCCCTTTTCACGGATCAGCGCGGTCAGCGCACGGGTGTCGATGCCCGAAAGTGCTACGATGCCGCGTTTCTTCAGCCATTGGTCGAGACCGGCTGCGGCGCGATAGCTGGACGGATTGGTGACGTCGGCCTTGAACACGGCGCCGACGGCGCCGGCGCGGGCAACCGGGTTGAGATCCTCGATGTCCTCGTCATTGGTGCCGATATTGCCGATATGCGGAAAGGTGAAGGTGACGATCTGGCCGGCATAGGACGGGTCGGTGAGGATTTCCTGATAGCCCGTCAGCGCGGTGTTGAAGCAAACCTCGGCGACGGCGGAGCCGGTAGCGCCAAGGCCGCGGCCCTCGATGACGGTGCCGTCGGCCAGCACCAGCAAGGCGGTCGGCTTCTCGGTGGCCCAAGGGGGGGTCGACGCGGCGGTCATCATTGCCATGGCGGCACTCCTAAAAGGCTGCGCCTTTCAATCGGTCCGGCGGACCACTCTGCGCAGCAAACCGCGCGCAGCGGCGATTTCGCAGCCAGCGCGCGTAACAAAAATTCAGTTCATGCAAGGCCCAGTACATAGGATAAGGCGCCAGAACGGTCAATGAGGCTATGCCGAACGGCATGGATTTATTTCATTGAACGATATCAGGCAGTTGCCGGTCAGTACCGAATTTGCCTTGGGCTTTGGGCAAGGGTATTGTCCGCGCCGGATCGAAGGAGAAAGCACCATGCGCGGCAAAATCGCCGAATCCCTGAAGAGCGCGATGAAGGCGCAGGACAAGCGCCGGCTGCCGACCTTGCGGCTGATCCAGGCGGCCATTCACGATCGCGACATCGCCAATCGCGGCGCCGGCAAGGAGCCGGCCAGCGATGACGAGATCCTGCAGATATTGGCCAAGATGGTAAAGCAGCGCGAGGAGTCGGCCAAGGCGTTCGACGACGGCAAGCGGCCGGAGCTTGCCGCGCAGGAGCGCGACGAGATGGCCATCATCCGAGACTTCCTGCCGATGCAACTGGGCCAGGCCGAGACCGAAACGGCGATCCGCGCCGCCATCGCCGAGACCGGCGCCAGCGGCGTCAAGGACATGGGCAAGGTGATGGCCGTGCTCAAGGAGAAGTACGCCGGCCAGATGGATTTCTCCAAGGCGAGCGGCATGGTCAAGGGACTGCTGCAGTAGGGATTTCCCGCTGCAGCCTCAAGCGCTCTTCGGTTTCTTCTGAGAGCGGGCAGTAGCTCGCACCGACATGTTCAGTGCCACGGCGGCGCGTATGAGCGCCTTCAACGCCTCTTCATCGACCTTGTCGCCCTCGTGGATATCGACGGCGCGTCTGGTGTTGCCTTCGAGGCTGGAGTTGAAGAGGCCGGCAGGGTCCTCCAATGAGGCGCCCTTGGCGAAGGTCATCTTCACGACATTCTTGTACGTCTCACCGGTGCAGATTATTCCGGCGTGCTCCCACACCGGAACCCCTCTCCACTTCCACTCCTCGACCACCTCGGGGTCGGCCTGCTTGATCAGGGTTCGGACCCGAGCGAGCATCTCGCCCCGCCAATCGCTCAGCTCGTTGATTCTCGCATCTATCAACTGAGAGGGAGTGTCTCCTCCTTCTCCTTCCTTCGAGCCGCTCTTCTTCATGGCCGTTGTCGCTTTGGTCATGATTGGTCCCAGTGGCTTTGTGCACGTTCGGCGTCTGGCCGTCTCACGACGGTATCGATGCGGCGAGCCGTTTGCCATTCCGGCGCGAAGCGCCCGGCCTGTTGGCCTCGTGCCAATGCCGGGCGACAAACTCCCACGTCGAGGAGGAACCTTCTTCCCTCCGGACACGTTTTGCAACGAGGATCATCCGAAATTGGAGCTTCGATTTGGCAGCGCGTTTGTTGAACATTATCGGCGCCGCCACCAGCGTTCGCCGGGGCAGGAACAAGCCCCCGCGGCCTTTCGGCGACATGGGCTTGCAGAGGCGCTCGTGAGCCGAGGCCGAACCATCAGGGATCATGGTGATGTTGCATCGTTCCGATGGCGACCGGATCCCTCGCGGCCGCAGGCTATGAACCTGGAGGCCGTGCGCCACGCCTGTGACTTGGTCGCAAGCAACGTGGCGACGGCGATCGCAGCGCAGGAAGACGTGCTTGTTTTAGGCGGCGATTGTACTGTGGAGCTGGGAACGGTCGCCGGAGCAAACGCCGCCGGCGCGCGGATTGGGCTTGTCTACATAGACTTCGACGTCGATCTCAACACACCCGACACGAGCGACGGCGCCTTGGACTGGACAGGTGTCGCTCATCTGCTCAATATTACCGGATGCGAGCCTTCGCTCGTCAGGCTCGGCCCGACCCGTCCGATGCTCGTGCCTCAGCAGCTCCTCTATTTCGGCGTCGAGAACATCACTCCGCCCGAAGCCGCGACGATCAGAGATAACGCGATCAAGGTTATATCGCGTGAGGAAGCTTTGAATGATATCGAGGCGGCGTCGCGCGCGGCCGAATGGGCGGCGCGCTTTGACTGCGTGCTGATCCACTTCGATGTCGATGTACTCTCCTTTGTCGATTTTCCGATTGCTGAGAATGTGCGCCGTTGCGACGGTCTCAAATTGGAGCAAGCCGCCTTCGTGCTAAAGCAGTTGGCCGCCCTGCCGCAATGGCGCGGTCTGACCATCACAGAGGTTAATCCGGCCCATGCGCCAGACGAGACCGCCGCGTTCGCACGCTTGAATGAGGTGCTTGCGGACGCCCTTGGCTAACTCGCATCTCACAGTTGTTCGCCGGGCAATTGGCTGGCTTGCTTCACCCAAGCGGCGAACTGAGCTTCGTCGAGTTGGTCCTCATAGACGTCGAGGTAGCGCACTTCCTTGTGCTTGGACTCGCCGGGAGGAACAGGGCGCAGCGACGTGCCCCGGAAGAAGGTCACTTTAACGTAGCGGGTAAAGACATGGAACGACAGAAACCAGCCCTGGCCCTCGATGCCGTAAAAAGGCGAGTTCCATTTGACTGCCTTGTGCACGCCGGGGACGGTGCGCACGATGATCGCGTCGAGGCGCCGCCCCACATCGCTTTTCCACCCCGGCATGGCCGCGATGTAGGCCTGCACGGGAGCATCGCCGTAGCCCTTCGGGATCTGAGGGTTGCCGCCCGAGAGGAGGGTCGGCTTCGTCGCGACCCGCTCGGCGGCCTTCGCCGACTTCTCAGACGTGTTGCCGGCCATTGTGTTCACTCCAGTGGTAGACCCATCGATTATACTTGATTTTAGAAAGCCGCCCCTGAAGATCAACTTCCGAATCCTATCGATCTCTGCCCAAACCCATAAGCCCACAGGTTCTTCCCCACAGGCGGACATCGCGGAGGCGAACGGCACGGATGCGTGCCGGCGGCAAGCGGTCTATCCTTTTGCCAGGGAATCGACTTGGATGACTGGGGACGCCCAGCGGATCGGTCGCACGTCATGATCGAACTCGTCAAACCGGCGCTTGAACATCTGCCGTCCTACAAGGCCGCCCTTGAGCGCGGCTGGTCGCCGGACAATGTGCGGCTGATGGAGGCGGTGCGCGAGCAGCTTGCGGCCATCGAAAAGGATCCGGTGGCTTTCCTCGCCGGTTTCGACGACCCCGAGGCCAGGGCTGGTCCGATCACCTTGCCCGATGGGACGAAAGTGCCACGCCTGCCGGGGTTCCGGCGCTGGATCTGGGACGGCGAAGTCGCTGGCTCGATCGGCTTTCGCTGGCAACGCGGCACCGCCGAGCTGCCGCCGCATGTGCTCGGCCATATCGGCTATGCGGTGGTGCCGTGGAAGCGGCGGTGCGGCTATGCGCCCGAGCCGCTGCGGCTGATGCTCGGCGAGGCGAGGGCGCTCGGCCTGCCCTTCGTCGAGATCACCGCCAAGCCGGGTAATCTCGCCTCGCAGAAGGTGGTGCTGGCCAATGGCGGCCGGCTCGTCGGGCGTTTCTTCGAGGACGCTGCCTATGGCGGTGCCGAAAGCCTGCGCTACCGGATCGATTTGTAAAATCTGGTCCGCAGGTTTTCAGCCAACGCTGCCGCAGCGTTGGCAAGTCAACCTGACCTCATCCGTCAGCTGTCGAAATCCATCGACAATGCAGTATCCCTCTGGGCTTCGAGTTCGGCGAGCCTGCCCTGGAGCGCGCTGCTGATCGAGGCATAGGCGGCGGCGCCGAACGTCAACCGCGGGGGAGCGAGGTTCTGTTCGACTGAGGCTACCATCGCTTCGACCATCTTCTGCGCATCGCCCTTTACCTCGAAGGAGCCTTCGGCAAAAGCCCCGCGCAGGTCACCGACCGGCGTATTCACATAGGCGCCCGTAGGCTTGGCACTAACCAAACCGGCCGCAAAGTTTGTCCGCGTCGGCCCGGGCTCGACGATCGTGAAGGTGATGTCAACCGGCGCCACCTCCTGTCGAACGGATTCGACAAAGCCTTCGATGCCCCATTTGGTGGCGTGATAGAGGCTGAAACCAGGATAAGCCATCTGTCCGCCTTCCGAGGAGATTTGCAGAATCCGGCCGCCGCCCTGTTTTCTTAGATGCGGGAGAACGGCGCGGATGAGCTGGATCGAGCCGATGAGGTTGGTATCGATCAGATGGCGGATCTGGTCGTCGTCCAATTCTTCCGCCGCGCCAAACAGGCCATAGCCCGCATTGCTGACAATGACATCGATGCGGCCCAGATCGTGAAAAGCCTTGTCGATCGTCCGGCGCATTGCCTCGGTGTCGGTTACGTCAAGCGAGGCGATCCAAAGGCGATCACCGTAATCTGCCTTCAGGCCGGCAAGCGCCTCCGGCTTGCGCACGGTCGCGGCCACCCGGTCGCCGCGGGCCAGAAGCGTTTCCGTCAGGAGCCGCCCGAAGCCAGAGGAGGTACCGGTGATGAACCAGGTCCTGGTCGCGGGAGAAATCTTGGTCATGGGAGAAGTGCTTATTCGCCAAGCCGCGTGATCGCGGCTATCTCCACGCAAGATATTCCTTCCAATTCATGGTACTATCCACCCAATCTTGCACGAGCTGATGAACATTTCCCATGAGTGGACCCGGGCTTCCCGAGCTGACCGCGCTTGCGGCAATTGTCTCCCACCGCAGCTTTCGCAAGGCGGCGGACGATCTCGGACTATCGCCCTCGACGCTCAGTCACATGATGCGGGCGTTAGAACGGGACATGGGCGTGCGCCTGCTCAATCGCACCACGCGCAGCGTGGCACCGACAGAGGCCGGCGCACGGCTCGTCGCGCGCCTGCAGCCGCTGTTGCGGGACATAGACGCGGCCCTTGCGGAGGTGGACAACTTCCGCAGCCTCCCAGCAGGTACGCTGCGGATCAATTCCAGCGAGATCGCAGCCCGAATGCTGCTTAAATCCACTGTGCCAGCTTTTCTTGCGCGCTACCCACAAGTTTCGCTCGACCTCGTTACCGAGGGAAGGCTGGTCGATATTGTAGCCGAAGGCTTCGACGCAGGCATCCGCCTTGGCGAGGCCGTGCCACAGGACATGGTTGCGGTACGCTTCGGTGGGGCGACGCGCTTCATTGCCGTCGCCTCGCCGACCTATCTCGCCACCCGCAAAATTCCTAGGGTGCCGGACGACCTGAGGAATCACACCTGCATCCGATTCCGCCTGCCGAGTGGCAAGCCCTACCGCTGGGAATTCGAGAAACACGGCCAGGAAATCTCCATCGATGTCCCGGGCGTGCTTACGCTCGACCATATGGAACTGATGGCTGAGGCAGCGGTCGCTGGTTTGGGTGTCGCTTATATCTCCGACAAATCTGCTCAATCTTACATCGAACAGGGAGCGCTCGTCAGTCTGTTGGAGGATTGGTGTCCGGCGATTCCCGGCCTATTCCTCTACTATCCCGGTCATCGCCTCGTGCCGCCGGCCCTGCGCGCCTTCATCGACGTGCTGAAAGAGACGAACTGACGAGGCACGTCTGTCGTCTACGAGGCGTGGCGCCGCCTATTCGGCTGCGGCCGGCAGAGGCGGTGTCGCACTGCTGCGCCACTCCTGGATATGCGAGGCAAATGCGACTACCACAGCGACCAGCATGGCCATGGCGCCAACCACCGGCAGGCTGCGATAGCCATAGCCGGCATTGAGCATGGCGGCGCCGAGCGAGGCGGCCAGCGCGATGCCGACATTGAAGCCGGCCGGGATGAGCGATGAGGCGAGGTTGGAGGCATCCGCCGTCCAGGTCAGGATACGGGTCTGGATCGGCGTGCCGATGGCAAAGCTGAGACCGCCCCAGATAATGATCGCCACCACCATCGGCACCGGGTAAGGGCTGACGGCGTAAATGACGGCAAGTGTCACCGCCTGCATGAAAAGCATGGTGATGAGCGACGGCATTAGTTCCAGTCGGCGAGCCGCCCGCCAAGAAAGACGCCGATCGTCGCGCCGACCCCGTTGAGCAGGAGCACCCAGGGCACCAGGTCCTCATCGAGGCCAGTGATTTCAAACAGCGTCGGTGTGATGTAGGTGAACAGGCCGAACTGGCCGATCATCAGCATCAGCATGAGGATCAGCGATGTCCAGACCTGCTGGCGTGCGAGCACGCGTACCTCGCTGCCGAAGCTGACGGACTGGCGCGACGAACCCGTCTTGCGCGGCAGCAGGGCGGTGATTGCTGCGATGGATACCATGCCAAGCGCGCACATCACCCAGAACGTCGCGCGCCACCCCCAGACATTGCCGATCGCCGTGCCGGCCGGCACGCCGATGACATTGGAGACCGTCAGGCCCGACAGGATGAGCGCAACGGCCATTCCACGCTGGTCCTGGCGGACCAGGCCGACCGCCACCACCATCGCGACGCCGAAATAGGCGCCGTGCGCCACGGCCACCGCAATCCGCAACAGCAACATGGAGGCGAAGTCGGGTGCAAGTGCGCAAGCGGCCTGGCCGATGGTGAAGGCTGCGGCAAGGCCAAGCAGCAAGGCCTTGCGGGAAATCGCCTTGGTGGCGAGCGTCAGCAGCGGTCCGCCGATCGCGATGCCGCCGGCGTAGCCCGAGACGAGGTAGCCGGCAGTCGGGATGGAAACGCCAAGGCCATCCGCAACCTGCGGCAGCACGCCTGCGATGACGAACTCGGTGGTGCCGAACGCGAATGCGGCGATGAACAGGGCGATGAGGGGAAGCATGGCGCGGGAAGGCGATCCTTGGATGAGATGGCCTCAAATCACGAACGAAAGCCGCGGGCAATCCAGAAATTGTCGACGCCGCTTAAGGTTTTCTTGATCGGGGGCGGTTGCGGCGGTTTTTCGTCTCCCAACAACAAGGGAGAGAGGAAACAGCGTCAACGCCTATCCGGCCTTCAGCCGCGAGCCGGTGAGCAGGCCGCGCTCCTCGAGCACGGGATAGGCCATCGAGGCGAGCAGCGAGTTGATCTGCTTCAAGTCGCGGATGGTGTCGAGATGGATGGAACTGGTCTCGACGCTCTTGGCGGTGCCGTCGCGCAGCCGCACGAAATGGCTGGCGCTGGTCTCCTTCTCGCGTTCGCGCAGCCGGTCCTTTTCCAGCACCAGCTGGCGGGCGGTCTCGGGATCGCGCGAGACCAGCACGTTGAAGGCAAGCCGTGCGTTGGCGAGCACCGAAGCGTGGAAGGCGCTAAGCTCGCGCCAGCCCTCGGGCGTGAATTCCAGTCCGCGCTCGAGCTTCTTCCTGACATGCACCAGCATGTTGCGCACGATGATGTCGCCGACCTGTTCGAGCTTGACGCAGGCGCCGATCAACTCCTGGCAGCGCAGCGCCTCGTCCTCGCTCATCGGGTTCTTGGTGACCTTGGCCAGATAGAGCTTTATCGCTGCGTGCTTCTTGTCGACGCGGTCGTCGAGCGCCGCCAGCGCCTTGATCTTGTCGGCGTCGGCGCTCTCATAGAGCTCGATGATGCGCTTCAACATGATCTCGACCGTCTCGCAGACCCGCACCACTTCACGGGTGGCGTTGGCCAGCGCTTGGCTTGGCACGTCCAGGGCGCTGTCGTTGAGCGCGGACAGCTCGACGACGTCGAGCGCGTCGGCCGGCGCCGGTTTGGTGCCGAGCGCCACGATCTTTTCCGAAGCGCGGTAGACGAGACCGGCCAGGGGCAGGCCGGCAACCAGGATCAGGATGTTGAAGAGGATATGCGCGTTGACGATCTGGTCGGGCACGGTGGCGCCGAGAAAGGCAACCGGCGGCTTCGACCACAGGAACAGGATCAGCATGGCCAGAGAGCCCATGCCGCGCATCAGGAGATTGCCGATCGGAACGACACGCACACCCGGTTCCGCGTTGCGGGTGAGCAGCGGCGCGATGATCGACGAGCCGAGATTGACACCGAGCACCAGCACGATGCCGAGTTCGGGCGGGATGAAGCCGCGGCCGGCCAGCGTCACCATCAGCAGGACGGCGGCGATCGAGGAATGGAACAGCCAGGTGACCAGCGCCGCCAGGAGATAGGCGGTGACCGGGTCGCCGGAGAAGTAGTCGACGATAACCGGCATGAGCGTGCTCTGGCGCAGCGGCTCCGACGCCTGGCCGATCATCTCCAGCGACAATACCAAAAGCCCGATGCCGACCAGGATACGGCCGAACTGGCGCCAGTCGCGGCGCTCGGTGGCCATGAACATGACGGTGCCTGCGACAAGGCAGATCGGCACCAGCAGCGAAAGATCGAAGGTGAGCAGCTTGACCACCAGCGCCGAGCCGATCTCGGCGCCGCGCACGGCAAGCTGGCCCGACATGCCGCTGACGATGCCGGCGCCGGCGAAGGAGCCGACCAGCAAGGTGACGGCGGTGGAGCTTTGCAGCGCGATCGCCAAGCCGCAGCCGGCCAGAACCGCCATGAAAGGATTGCGCATGGTGGCGCGCAGCTTGTGGCGCAGCAGATCGCCATAGGCGCGCTCGACACCTGTCTTCACCAGGCGGGTGGCAAACAGCATCAGCGCTACCGCGCCGGCAAGATGCAGCAAAACGACAGAGCCGCTCATATCAGGCTCGCAATCCGACGCGCCAGCGATGCGGGCATCGTGATGGCAAAGGGGCAAAAGAGGGTGCGAATCAAGGACATTGCAAGGGTTGATACTACTCCGATTACTTTTAGCCGGATAATAAATTTTGCCCAATTCGGGTGGCTGTTGGCGCGCGACAGGGCGTGTCGGAAATGGATGGATCGCAAAATGGTTGCATTGCCGGCCGGCTTGCGGACGGCCGCGCGGTCAAGAGCAGGCGACACCTTCAGATCCAGTTTGAGCAGGGTGTTGAATTAGGTAGTCTAAATATAAGAAATCATTACGAAAACGTAATCTGAACGTTCAGTTCCGGTTCATTCTTCGGGCTCTATTCCTCAGGCATCGACAACCAAGGAGTACCCAGTCATGAAACGCATCGTTCTTTCCGCAGTCGCCCTCTCGATGCTGGCTGCCACGTCCCTGCAGGGCCAGGCATCGCCGCTGAACGCGCCGAATGCACCGCAGTCGACCTACAGCCAGGTTGACTGGAAGACGTCGGACAAGCATGTCGACGTGAAGAAGCGCGTCGTGGTGAAGAAGAAAGTCGTCGTGAAGAGGAACCATTGGCGCAACGGCCAGAAATATTCCAGCTGGAAGCGCCACCAGCCGATCCGCGACTATCGCCACTATGGCCTGCGTCGTCCTGGCCGTGGCCAGGAATGGATCCGCGTCGGCAACGACTATCTCTTGGTCAGCGTCGTCTCCGGCATCATCTTCGGCGCGATCGCCACGCATTAACCGTCAAAAGGTCGACCGGCACTTTGCCGGAATAGGAAAGAAGGCGGCCCGCAGAGGCCGCCTTCTTTGTGCCCTGTGAAAACCGGGTATGGTTGCGCATTAGGAGTCGTCGGGCTTCGCCGGCGTGATTATATGGAGGGCAAACGAGCCGTTCCCGATGCGCTTTCCACCTGCCTTCCTCGACGAGATACGCGACCGCGTGCCGATTTCATCGGTGATCGGCCAGCGCGTGGCGTGGGACAGGAAGAAGACCAACGCGCCGCGCGGCGATTATTGGGCGTGCTGTCCCTTTCATGGCGAGAAGAGCCCGTCCTTCCATTGCGAGGACAAGAAGGGCCGCTACCATTGCTTCGGCTGCTCGGTTTCGGGCGACCATTTCAAGTTCCTGACTGAACTCGACGGAATGAGCTTTCCTGAAGCGGTCGAGAAGATCGCCGACTTGGCCGGCGTGCCGATGCCGGTTCGCGATGCTCAGGAGGAGCGGCGCGAAAAGGAACGCGCCAGCCTGACCGATGTCATGGAGATGGCGACCGCTTTCTTCCAGGAGCGGCTGCAGGGACCGGAAGGCGCAAAAGCCCGCGCCTATCTGCGCGACCGAGGGCTGACGCCGGCGACGCAGCAATCGTTCCGGCTCGGCTATGCGCCGGACAGCCGCAACGCGCTGAAGGAGCATCTTGCCGCCAAGGGCGTGCCCAAGGCCGACATCGAGGCATGCGGGCTGGTGCGCCATGGCGACGACGTTCCGGTTTCCTACGATTGGTTCCGCGACCGCATTATGTTCCCGATTCCGGATTCCAGAGGCAAGATAATCGCCTTTGGCGGGCGGGCGCTGGCAGCCGATGCGCTCGCCAAATACATGAATTCACCCGACACCGAGCTCTTCCACAAGGGCAATGTGCTCTACAATTTCGCCCGTGCGCGCCAAGCGCTGGCAAAGGGGGCGCTGGCCAAGGGCGGCACGGTCATCGCCGTCGAAGGCTATATGGACGTGATCGCGCTGGCGCAGGCCGGTTTCGAAAATGTCGTGGCGCCACTCGGCACCGCGCTGACCGAAAATCAGCTCGAGCTCCTGTGGCGCATGGCCGGCGAGCCGGTGCTGTGCTTCGACGGCGACCAGGCCGGACTGAAGGCGGCATGGCGCGCCGCCGATATGGCGCTGCCGGCGGTTCAGGCAGGCCGCTCGGTGCGCTTTGCTCTTCTGCCCGAAGGCAAGGATCCCGACGATCTGGTCAAGGCCGATGGGCCGGACGCGTTTCGCGCCGTGCTTTCCGAGGCGCGGCCGCTCGCCGACCTTTTGTGGGTGCGCGAAACGGCCGGCGGCATCTTCGACACGCCGGAGCGGCGGGCGGAACTGGAAAAGACGCTGCGCGAACTGACCAGCCGCATCCGCGACGAGAGCTTGCGCTATCACTACCAACAGGAAATGCGCGAGCGGGTGCTAAGCTTTTTTGGTGCCCAGCGCGGGCGCCAAGAGCGTCGTCAAGATGGGCGTCAAGGTGGGCGGCCCGGCGAGCGCTTTCAGGGCAAGGGCTCAGCTCCTGGCGGACAGTTCGCACGCGGCGGCGGTGGACGTACCGCGATCACCGAAAGCCTCGGCCGTTCGGCGCTGGTCAAGCGCAGCAGCGAGGGAATGTCGGTGCGCGAGGCGACGATCATTGCAGCTCTTGTCAATCATCCAGCACTGATCGACGAGAATTTCGCCCATGTCGAGTTCCTCGACCTCGCCAACACCGATCTGAAGCGATTGCACGCGGCCATTCTCGACGCGATGGCCCATGACATGGCCAACGACCGCAACGCGGTGATCGCGACGATCGAACGGGCCGGCTGCGGCGAAATCTGGGCGCGCGCGGTGGCACTGATCAAGCGGGCGCGGCAATGGCCGGCGCTGGAAACCGCCGGACTTGATGATGCCCGCGACGCCTTCAGCCAGGCTCTCCACTTGCAGCGCAGCGCGCGCACCTTACATAAGGAGCTGAAACAGGCGGAAGCGGCGCTCGCCAGCGATCCCACGGATGAAAACTACCGGCATCTCATCGAGATCCAGGCGCAATTTCGTGACGTGCAAGCAACGGAAGCGCTGATCGAAGGGTTCGGTGTGTCCTCGGGCAGGGCCGGGCGGGCGTAGGTCGAAGCTTACGAAAGGGTGAAAGTGCAGGACCGTGCTTGCGCGTCGAATCAGCCGGGGCGCTTTAAGTCGGGTAATTGATTCGCTTTTTTCATGCGAATCATGCGAGAGGCGCTTGACCTTCTGGCAGAATGACGGAATCAGGACGATTCGAAACGTTAACCCGCGCCGGCGTCGACGGGAAGTGCAGCGATGTGAGGTACCGGTCACTGGACAGGCATTCGGCCTGCCACAGATACCAGGGTTAATCTGGACTTAACGAGAGATGCAGTTACTGGCCCGGGGAAGCGCGCTCAAGAGCGAGCGCATCTGATTTAACCGGTACGGCAGCTTACGCGGCTTGATACTTAGCCGCTTGGAGAAAATAAAGAATGGCGACAAAAGAAAAGGAAGAGGTCGAGACCGAACGCGAAGGCGCCACCGATGGCCCTCTGCTCGACCTTTCCGACGATGCTGTCAAGAAGATGATCAAGGCCGCCAAGAAGCGCGGCTATGTCACCATGGATGAACTGAATTCGGTGCTGCCCTCGGAGGAAGTGACCTCCGAGCAGATCGAGGACACGATGGCCATGCTCTCCGACATGGGCATCAACGTGGTCGAGGACGACGAGCAGGGCGAGGAGCCCGAAGCCGCCGATGCGGCTGCCGACGCCGAGGAAGACGCCAACGAGCTGGCCGAGCAGACCGGCACCGCCGTTGCCGCGACGACCACCAAGAAAGAGCCGACCGATCGCACCGACGATCCGGTTCGCATGTATCTGCGCGAGATGGGCTCGGTCGAGCTTCTGTCGCGCGAGGGCGAAATCGCGATCGCCAAGCGCATCGAGGCCGGCCGCGAGACGATGATCGCGGGCCTGTGCGAAAGCCCGCTGACGTTCCAGGCCATCATCATCTGGCGTGACGAGCTCAATGAATCGAAGATCCTGTTGCGCGAGATCATCGACCTCGAAGCGACCTATGCCGGTCCGGAGGCCAAGCAGGCGCCGGTGGTCGAGCGGATTGAGGAAGCCAAGACCGAGGAAAAGCCGCGCCGTTCACGCGAGGACGAGGACGACATCACCAATGTCGGCGCCGACACGCGCGGTCTGACTGATGACGACGAGGAAGACGAGGACGAGGCCAGCCTGTCGCTGGCGGCGATGGAAGCGGAACTGCGCCCGCAGGTGATGGAGACGCTCGACGTCATCGCCGACACCTATAAGAAGTTGCGCAAGCTGCAGGACCAGCAGGTCGAGAACCGGCTGGCCGCAGCCGGCACGCTGTCGCCCAGCCAGGACCGCCGGCTGAAGGAGCTGAAGGACCAGCTGATCAAGGCGGTGAAGTCGCTATCCCTAAACACGGCGCGCATCGAGGCGCTGGTCGAGCAGCTCTACGACATCAACAAGCGCCTGGTGCAGAATGAAGGCAAGCTGTTGCGGCTGGCCGAAAGCTATGGCGTGCGCCGCGAGGAATTCCTGAAGGAGTATCAGGGCTCGGAGCTCGATCCGAACTGGACGCGCTCGATCGGCAATCTGACCTCGCGCGGCTGGAAGGAATTCACCAAGAACGAGAAGGATGCGATCCGCGACCTGCGCGCCGAGATCCAGAACCTCGCTACCGAAACGGCGATCTCGATCCTCGAGTTCCGCAAGATCGTCAACCAAGTGCAGAAGGGCGAACGCGAAGCCGCGATCGCCAAGAAGGAAATGGTGGAGGCCAATCTGCGCCTCGTCATTTCCATCGCCAAGAAATACACCAATCGCGGCCTGCAGTTCCTCGATCTGATCCAGGAAGGCAATATCGGCTTGATGAAGGCGGTCGACAAATTCGAATACCGGCGCGGTTACAAGTTCTCGACCTACGCGACATGGTGGATCCGGCAAGCGATCACCCGTTCGATCGCCGACCAGGCGCGCACTATCCGCATTCCGGTGCACATGATCGAGACGATCAACAAGATCGTACGCACCTCGCGCCAGATGCTGCACGAGATCGGCCGCGAGCCGACGCCGGAGGAACTGGCGGAAAAGCTCGCCATGCCGCTGGAAAAAGTGCGCAAGGTGCTGAAGATCGCCAAGGAGCCGATCTCGCTCGAAACGCCGGTCGGCGACGAGGAGGATTCGCATCTCGGTGATTTCATCGAGGACAAGATGGCGATCCTGCCGATCGATGCGGCGATCCAGGCCAATCTGCGCGAAACGACGACGCGGGTGCTTGCTTCGCTCACCCCGCGCGAAGAGCGCGTGCTCAGAATGCGCTTCGGCATCGGCATGAACACCGACCACACGCTGGAAGAAGTCGGCCAGCAGTTCTCGGTGACCCGCGAGCGTATCCGCCAGATCGAAGCCAAGGCGCTGCGCAAGCTCAAGCACCCGAGCCGCTCGCGCAAGCTGCGGAGCTTCCTCGACAGCTGATGCCGGGGTACCGGATAAGCAATTTGAAGGGCGCTGCGGCGCCCTTTTTCGTTCGCGGCACAGAGATTGTCTCGCAGACGGTGCGGTTGTTCTTGCAGCACACCTGCTGTGGGAGGATAATCTCGTGTCGGATGCATTTTCTGGGCGACAAACCCGGATGCCCGCCCCGGCAGTGACGCCGTGCTCCGAGGCCCCGGAGGGAGGTGTGCATGACGAACTATATCGTGCTGATCAACTGGACGGAGCAGGGCGCCAAAAATGTGCGCGAGTCGCCGAAGCGGCTCGATGCCGCCAAGAAGCTGCTGGGAGACATGGGCGGCTCATTCAGGGCGTTTTATCTCACCATGGGCGAATGCGATATGGTGGCGATCGTCGAAGCGCCCGACGACGCGGTGCTCGCTCGTTTCTCGCTGATGCTGGCGTCAGGCGGTAACGTGAGGACGCGGACGCTCAAGGCTTTCCCGGAATTGGCCTATCGCGAGATCATCGCCTCGCTCGGGTGAGACGCTGCGCGGCTACAGACCCGCGCAAGGCCGAGTTCCTGATATCGGAAGGTCGGGCGCCGCTTGACGGCGCCCGATCCGCCGATCATGAGGAAGAATGCTGCTTTCGCTCGAAAAGAACTTCATTTTCATCCATATCCCGAAGACCGCCGGGACCTCGCTCACCCGTGCGCTAAGTCCGTGGAGCTTGAGACCGCAGCGAACGCAATGGCGTCGCCTGCTGTCACATCTTCCCGTGCGCGAAACGCCTCAAAATGCGTTCCTCAGGCAGCATGACAAAGCAAGCTGGGTGAAGCACAAGCTGCCGGCGGAGATCTATGATAGCGCCTACAAATTCGCCGTCGTGCGCAACCCTTTCGAACTTGCGGTCTCGACCTATTATTTCCGCCGCGACTATCTCTCCGGCCGGCGCTGGCACAGAGCCAGGGTCTTGGATTTCAAGGCTTTCCTGCGCTATCTCGAACGCAAGAACCGGCTTGTGCGGGTGGACCAGACGAGCTGGATTTCGGACAGGCACGGAAACCTCATCATCGACGAGATTTTGCGGTTTGAAACACTGGCCGAGCAATTTAATGCGCTGGTCGAACGACTCGATCTGCCGGGCGAGGTGAAGCTTCCCCGGTCAAACGTCAATACACCTTACGATTATCGCGCGGTCTACGATGACGAGGCGAAAAGCATCGTGCGACGGCTCTATTTCAGGGATTTCGAGCGCTTCGGCTACAAATTCTGACTTTTCAGACCGCAATTCGTCGGCAAGATGCCGCGTCGCGGCCAGGCTGGTCCGGACGTTGCGGGGCGAGGACATTTCCCGGATAGTCAGCGCAGCCCTTCAGGTCGCTAAACACATGCCCAAGCCTCTGCTGACCATCTGGTACAACACCCGTTGTCCGGTTTGCGATGCCGGCATCGTCAGGCAGAAGCGGCGGCTGGTCGAGGCGATCAAGGCCGGGCGGATAGCGTTTCGCGACATCAATGCCGAGCCGTCGGCGCTGGCCGGATACGGCGTGTCGCTGGAGGACATCCGCCGCCGGCTGCATGCAACCGATGCGGACGGCAAACTGCTGGTCGGCGCCGACGTCGCAATTGCCGTCTGGCTGGCAACACCGGGCGATGGCTGGCTGGCGGCGCTGTTCGGCAACCGCGTCGCGCTGCCGTTGACGCGCTATGCCTATGATCGCTTCGCCGATCTTCTCTATGCCTGGAACCGGCGCAAGGGTCGCTGGTAGCCGGCACAGACATCCTTCATCGAAAGGCCGGAACTGACTCCGGGCCGCAAATGCGCGCCTTCAATCCTGCGGCGCGGAATTAAGTTACATCGTAAGATATATCTTGATTCTATCATCTCACTCCCTTAATTAAGATATATCGTAAGACATAACTCAAGGAGCAGACAATGCACAGACATCATCATTTCGGGGAGCGCGCCGAGCGCGTTTTCATGCATATGGCCGGCAAGTTCGGCGGCCGTGGCGGCGGCTTCGGCCCATTTGGCCACGGCATGAGGGGCGGCGGCCGCGGCGGGCCGGGCGACATGTTCCGCGCCGGACGCATGCTGGCCGACGGCGATCTCAAACTGATCACGCTGTCGCTGCTGGCCGAGGCTCCGCGCCACGGCTACGACATCATCAAGGCGCTGGAGGAGCGCACCAGCGGCGTCTACAGCCCGAGCCCGGGGGTGGTCTATCCGACGCTGACGTTCCTGGAAGAGGCCGGCTATGCCGTCTCGTCGGCGGAAGGCAACAAGAAGGTGTTTTCGATTACCGAGGCAGGGCAGGCGCATCTCAACGACAATCGCGAGATGATCGACCATGTGCTCGACCATCTCGAGCGTTTCGGCCGCAAGATGGCAAAGGCGCGCGACTGGTTCGGCTGGAACGACGATGGCGAGGATGGCGGACGGCGCGGCCGCGGCCGTTCGGAAAAGCGCGACGAATTCCGCGCCGTGCGCCACCGGTTGCGCGCAGCCCTCGGCGACATCGTCGACGCGCCGGCTGAAAAGCAGGCCGAGGCGATCGCTATATTGGAAGGAGCGGCCGAAGCCCTGGAAGCGCTGTCACGCGACTGATCTCTGGTAGGCCGGGCCGGATGCGGCCCCTTGCCCGTTTGCCTAAGGACCGGTAGTGAAAATCACCCTGCGCCGCGCTATGTGGTGCAGGGTGATCGCCGTTGGAGGATACCCATGTCATTTCTGAAGCGTCTTTTCGGTGGCGGTAGTGACGCCGGTGAACCGAAAAGTGCCGCCCCGGCAAAGCAGATCGAGCACAAGGGATTCCTGATCAGCGCCACGCCCTACAAGGCGGAAGGCCAATATCAGACCTGCGGCGTGGTTTCGAAGGAGATCGACGGGGTGATGAAGGAACACAAATTCATCCGTGCCGACCGCTTTGCCGGGCTCGACGACGCTGTCGACATCTCGATCAAGAAGGGCATCCAGCTCATCGATGAGCAGGGCGAGAAGATGTTCGGTTAGCGTGGCAAACGGCGATGTTGCGCGACTTCGAAGCGGCGTCGGATAAAAGCCTTGTCGCTGCCCTTGAGCTGTATCGGGCATCAGGCGACAAGTGAAAAAAGCAAGCGCTCCGGCGCCTGCCTTTTCAGTTCTGGTTACCAGTGTTCGCGCTTTACGCGGCAGCGGCGACTGCTCCGGTCGAGGCCGCCACCGCATCGACCTTGGCTGACGCCTTGGCCAGAGCGGCTGTAACTGCGTCCGGTCCCATGCCGACGCCTTCGATGCGGATGACGTCGACATCGGTCATGCCGATGAAGCCAAGCACGCTGCGCAGGTAAGGGATGGCGTGGTCTAACTGCACGGCGGCGCCTTCCGAATAGATGCCGCCCGAGGCAAGGACGATGTAGACCTTCTTGCCGGTGACGAGGCCCTTCGGGCCGTCCTCGCCATAAGCGAAAGTCTTGCCAGAGCGGGCGACGTGATCGACCCAGGATTTCAGGGTCGACGAGATGCCGAAATTGATGAAACCGGTGGCCAGGATGATGGTCTCGGCCGCAAACAGCTCATCCAGCACGCCGTCGGAAACGCCGACGACTTCGGCCTGGCGCTGGGTGCGGGCTTCGACGGGCGTATAGATGCCGGTCGAATAGTCCGGATCGATATGCGGCAGCGGGTTTGTCACGAGATCACGCACGACCAGCGTGGCCAAAGGGTTGGCGGCAAGCAGCTTCTCGGCAAGTTCGGTGGCGATGTGGGTCGAATGCGAGGCAGTGCCGCGCGGGCTCGACGTGACAAGAAGGATGGACATGGCGGCTCTCCAGAGTTGGAATGATTTGTCCCACCCGATATGGGTCCATTTACCCATTTAAAAAACTGGTATATTTTCTATATTACCCATCTACAATTTGGATAAGGCAATGCAACCCAATCCGACGCTTGACCAACTGCAAATCCTGGTGACGGTGGCCGATACCGGCAGCTTCTCGGCCGCCGGCCGCAAGCTCAATCGCGCGCAGTCGGTCATCAGCTACGCCATCGCCAATCTCGAGACACAGCTTGGGCTGAAACTGTTCGAGCGCGATGGCACGCGCGAGCCGCAACTGACCGATGTCGGCCGGGCGACGCTGGAGGACGCGCGGCGCATGGTCGGTGTGCTGCAGCGCATCCGCTCGCGTGTCGACGGACATAAGCAAGGGCTGGAGGCTGAAGTCGCGCTGTCGGTCGATGTGGCGCTGCCCTCCACAGTGCTGGTGCGCGTGCTGAAGGCATTCGAGGCGCAATTTCCAACCGTGATGCTGCGCCTGCATATGGGCACGCTCGGCCTGATCCCCGATCATGTCGTCAACGGACAGGCCGATCTTGGTATTGGCGGCCTGCTGGGCGAGGTCGACGCGCATCTTGTGCGCATTGGCTTCATGTCGATGGTGCCGGCGGCCGCGCCAAGCCATCCGCTGGCGCTGCTTCCCAGGCCGGTGCCGCTCGAGGAGGTGCGCGAGCACACCCAACTTGTCGTCAGCGACCAGTCCGAGCGCACCAAAGGGCGTGATTACGGCGTCTTTGCCTACCGCACTTGGCGGCTGACCGATGTGCGAACCAAGCATGCGCTGATGCGCGAAGGGTTGGGTTGGGGCGGGCTGCCGCGATGGTTGATTGCCGACGATCTGGCCAACGGCCGGCTGGTGGAGCTCGATCTGGAGCCGTATAGCGAAGTCCGCTCGCCACTCTATGCCATGCACCGCGCCGACCGCAGCCCGAAGCCGGCCGCGGCCTGGCTGATTGACCAGTTCAAGCGCCAGCTTGGCTGTTTCAACGAGTTCGAGCCGAACGAGGTGCCTGAGGATGAGCCGGAGCTGGAGACAGTCCGTCAATCAGCGCCATGAGGACGGTGCGGTAATCCTCGGTCGAAGCGCCTGCTTCAATGGCCAACGCCGCTCGGTCGAAGGCGGCGGCGAGCAGCGCGGTCAGCGCGTCCACCGGCAATCTCTTCATGGTCTGCGCACGCATCGCCGCGACGAGGCCCTCGCGCAAGGAACGGTTGCCGTGGCGATTGTCTATGTCGTCCATGGCGGCGCGGCCGAGCACGGCCGGTCCGTCGAGCAGCAGCAGCCGAGTGCGGCCAGGTGCGCGCATGGCGGCAAGATAGGCATCGGAACCGGCGATCAGCGCGTCGCGGGCAAACAGCGAGGGTGGCGAGGCGCGCTCGATCTCTTCCGCCACAGCCGCCGCCTCCTGCTCGACCACCGCGGCAAACAGCGCCTGCTTGTCGGCAAAGTGATGATAGAGGGCGCCACGCGTGACACCGGCCTCAGCCACGATCTCCGGCGTGCCGGTCTCGGCATAGGTCTTTTCGGTGAACAGCTTTCGCGCCGCAGCGATCAGGTCGGCGCGCGTCGCTTCGGTGCGATCGCGATTGGAGCGGCGCGCGGATTCCTGTTGCATACATGCAGCCTGTATGTTAATTCACCTTACATGCAGACTGTATGTTATTTGACGGGAGAAAGAAAGATGAAGACGACGAGCTACTATCCGGTGCTGATGACGGGCGACGTTGCCGGCACGAAGGCCTTCTATATCAAGCACTTCAGCTTCAAGCCGCTGTTCGAGAGCGGCTGGTACGTGCATCTGCAATCCGCCGAGGATCGCCGCGTCAATCTCGGCATCGTCCATGGCGATCACGAAACGATCCCGGAAGAAGGGCGCGGCCGCACGTCAGGCCTGCTGATCAATTTCGAGGTCAAGAACCCGGATGCGGTTTACGAGCGGATCATCGCCGCCGGCCTGCCGATCCTGCGAACGCTACGCGACGAACCCTTTGGCCAGCGCCATTTCATCACCAAAGACCCCAATGGCGTGCTGATCGACGTGATCAAGCCGATCCCGCCGAGCGCGGAGTTTCTGGAGCAGTTTGTTGAAGGGGCGGCGGGCTAAGCGGGATAGCTGCTGGCAGGAACTGTCTGTAGATGTGACGTGAAGGCTTTCAGCCGCGTGGCCGGTCATGTCTTTGCGGTTTATGCTGAGGCTCGTCAGCCTTGGACCTATTCCATGCGTGAAATCTGCCTTGTCCGCGCACCCTCAAACCTTGGCCTTCGCCCACTGCGGCCAGGTCATATACCGGGGACGTGGCGTGCGCCGCAGGCGTTGACCGAAGCCGGGTTGGTCGAGACGCTTTCGCCCCTCAAAGTGGTTGATCTTGATCGGCCCGCCTACAGCACGGAGCCGCAGCCGGGCACCCGGCTGCGCAACGGCAACGCGATACGCAGCTTCAATCTCGGACTCGCCAAAGTCGTTGCCGGCGCGCTGGGAAGAGGCGAGTTCCCGCTGGTCGTCGGCGGCGACTGCGCGGTCCTGCTCGGCGCACTGGCCGCTGCACGGCGATCCGGTCCGCTGGCATTGGTGCATGTCGACGGCCACAGCGATTTCCGCCATCCGGGCAACTACGACATCCACGCTTCACTCGGCTCGGCCGCCGGCATGGACCTTGCGCTCGCCACCGGACGTGGCGAGCCGTTGCTGACCGACTGGCCTGGCATCGCAAGCCCCCTCGTTGCGGACGAACAGGTGATTCAGATCGGCGAACGCGAGAACCGCACCCCCGACTTCGCGTGGCCTGACATCAATTCGACCACGATGACGCTGATCGATGTCTTTGCCGTGCGAGAGCTTGGCGCGGCAAAAGTCCTGGAAAAGACCTGGATCACGCTGGCGCGAGCCGGCTGGCCCTATTGGGTGCATTTTGACGTCGATGCCCTCGATCAGACAGCGATGCCGGCGGTGGATTCACCGGGCAGCCCCGGCATCGATCCCGACGACCTCGTCGCCATCCTCGCGGCGCTGGTGGCGGATCCGCGCTGCGCCGGAATGGACATGACCATTTTCGATCCGGACCTCGATCCGACCGGCGAACTGGCCGTGCTGCTGGTTTCGCTGCTCGGTCGGATCTTTGCAACGCGATAATCGTCAGCTTCGCGCCACCGGCATAACCGTGACCTGAGTGATGCCGGAGCGGCGCACCACCGTGCATAGCGTCTCGCGGCCGATGCGCTCGGCATCGAGGATGCGCACCAGATCGTCGACGCCGGTGACCGGGCGGCCGTCGATTGCGGCGATAATGTCGCCTTCCCTGAGGCCGGCCTTGGCCGCCGGGCTGTTCGCCTCGATGCTGCGCAGGCGCACCGCCGTGCTGCTCGACACTTGTGAGAGGAGGGCGGCTCGGCGCGGCAGGTTTGCCGTGTCGGCCGAGACGCCGATGAAGGCCCGGCGCACGCGGCCGAAGCGGATGATCTCCGAAATGACGAAATTGGCGGTGTTGGAGGCGACCGCAAAGGCAATGCCTTGCGCGCCGTGGATCATGGCGGTGTTGACGCCGATGACCTCGCCCGCCGATGACACCAGCGGTCCGCCTGAGTTGCCGGGGTTGAGTGCTGCGTCGGTTTGGATGACGTCGTCGATCAGCCGGCCGGTGGAGGCGCGCATCGAGCGGCCGAGCGCCGAGACGACGCCTGATGTCACGGTCCATTCGAAGCCGAGCGGGTTGCCGATGGCAATGGCGATCTGGCCGCGCCGCAGGCGCTTGGAATCGCCGAGCGGCGCGATATCGGCAAAGCTGCCGTCGGCGCGCACCAGCGCGATGTCGGTGTCGGGGTCGCGGCCGAGAACACGGCCTTCCCTGGAGACGCCGTCCGGCATGGTTACGCGGACGGTGCGGGCATCGCCGACGACGTGGAAGTTGGTGACGACGAGCCCGTCCGGCGTGATGACGAAGCCCGAGCCTTGGCCGCCGGCACCACCGACGCGCTCGATACGGCAGACGGCGGGACCGATGCGGTCCACAGCATCGGCGACGGTTGCCGAATAATCATCGAGCAGCGCAGCGTCGAATTGCAATTGCTGGGCGGGGAGGGACATGGCAGGGCTCCGTGGCTTTAGAGCAAGATGAAGGATGCCTATATGTGCGGAGCGGCCGGATCGGTCGCGACCTGACCAAATGGCCAGTCCAACGCGCAACTAGCCGTCAGGCGAGTACCCGCGCACGCGCTGCCGGGCGATATCTGGGTTAGAGCGACGGGCGTCCATTGGACGCTCCAAGACTTTGAGTTCTCGCATCGTGCTTTGCGAAAACCGATTCCGATGTTCGGGCCGATGCGATAAAAACCCAGGAGACAATCATGAGCGACTTCAATCTGAGCGCATTTTCCGACGCCATCGCCGATATCGCTGCGGCTGCGGCGCCGGCAACGGCGAGCTTTGCTGCGCATCAGCATCGCACCGCAACCGCCTTCCATTGGAGCGACGGCTATTACGTCACTGCCGAGGAGGCGGTGGAGGCCGGCGAGGAAATCGAGCTGATGCTTTCTTCGGGCGACAAGGTGAAGGCTGAGCTGGTCGGTCGTGATCCCTCCACGGGTACCGCCCTTTTGAAGCCGGCCAGTGCGCCAGACGTGCCGACGCTGACCAAGGCAGGTACGGTGCGGCCGGGCAATCTGGCCATCGTCGCCGGCAATAGCGACGGAGCGTGGCTCGCCACATTTGGTACCGTGGGTGAGGTCGGTCCGGCCTGGCGCTCGATGCGCGGCGGCACGATCGACCGGCGCATCAATCTTGCCGTCAATGCCGGTGGCCGTTTCGAGGGCGGCCCGGTGCTCGACGCAAAGGGGGCACTGATCGGCTTGCTCCTGTTCGGGCCGCGCCGGCGGGCGTTGGTCATGCCTTACGAGACGATCGAACGGGCGGTGGCGACGCTGCGCGAGAAGGGCCATGTCGCGCGCGGTTATCTCGGCGCTGGCTTGCATCCTATCCGCAATGGCGACTCGCATGGCGCCATGGTGATGAGCCTCGACGACAATGGTCCGGCAAAAGCGGCCGGCCTGCATCTTGGCGACATTATCGTGTCGTGGAACGGCGAGGCCGTGCATGGTCCGCGCGAGCTGATCCGCAGGCTCGGGCCGGACAGTGCCGGCGCGTCGGTGACGCTCGGCGTGGTACGTGGCGGCGAGCAGCGCGATGTTGTGCTGACCATCGGCGAAAAGCCGCTTTCCTGAGAGGAGTGATGGACACGCTCACCAGCGACCGGATCATGCATGACGGTGCCGTCTCGCGGCGGCTGGTGGTGCTGATTGCGCTTGGCGATGCGTCGCGCGCCGAGCGCTTGGCGGCCTCGCTGGCCGCGAGCGATGACCTGCTGCCGGT
>NZ_RZTA01000063.1:0-36000 GCF_004023115.1 Mesorhizobium sp. M6A.T.Cr.TU.017.01.1.1 | reverse complement strand
ATATTACAGTGTCAGGTCCCTGGCGGCCGCTATTTCCAGCGTTTCGTTGCCGGCCGCAGCATCTCGGCTCTGTTCGTCGGCGACGGCCAAAGCGCCGATATCGTCGGCTTCAGCCAACAATGGGCGTCCCCCGCCCCGGCAGCGCCCTACCGCTATGGCGGCGCCGTGCGGTTGAGACGCTTCGATCGCAGGCAGGCGGCGATGATCCGCGGCTGGCTTTCAGGCCTGGTGCGCCGCGCCGGCCTGGTCGGATTGTGCAGCGCCGATCTCATTCGCGGACCGGATGGCTACAAGCTCATCGAGATCAACCCGAGGCCAGGCGCCACGCTCGACATTTTCGACGATGCCGACGCGCCGCTGATCGAAGCGCATCTGCGCGCTGCGGCAGGCAGGGCCTACCACCTGCCGCGCTTCATCGATTCGATGGCATCGATGGTGACCTACGCCGCGGCGCCGATCGCCCAGTTTCCATCGATTGCCTGGCCTGAATGGACTGCGGACCATCAGTCGCCCGGCACCCGTCTTATTGCTGGCGATCCTGTCTGCACCATCTTCGCGCGCGGTCCGAGCGCCAATTTGACCAGGCGGCTCATCAAGGGACAAGCCAGCCGGTTGCAACACCAATGGGAAGGAGACCGGACATGAAAGACGGTTCGGCATTCCTGAACGACAATGCGCAGCGCATCATCGACGGCATGATCGGCAACGCCGAACGCCTGCGTATCGCCGTTTCCAGGGGGCCATTGGGCGAGTGCCTGATCGATGCCGGCGCCAAGGCCACCGGCGGCGTCGAGGCCGGGCTGCGCATGGCGGAAGCGGCGATGGGCGGGCTCGGCAGCATCTCGGTCTGCATGGACCGCGCGTCGGAGAAATGGCCGTTGACCATCGAAGTGCGGTCCTCGCAGCCGGTGCTCGCCTGCCTGGGCAGCCAGTATGCGGGCTGGAACCTGTCGAGCCAGGGCTATTTCGCCATGGGATCGGGACCGGCGCGGGCGCTCGCCCGCGTCGAGCCGCTGTTCGAAGCGCTTTCCTATCGCGACACCGCGTCTTCCGCCGTGCTTATCCTGGAGACCGCCGAACCGCCGCCCCAAGCGATCGTCGAGAAGGTCGGCAAGGCGACCGGACTGCCAACCGACAAGCTCACCTTCCTCTATGCGCCGACACAAAGCCTTGCGGGCAGCGTGCAGATCGTTGCGCGCGCGCTCGAGGTCGCCTTGCACAAGAGCAACGATCTCAAGTTTCCGCTGGAGAATATCGTCGACGGCATCGGCACGGCGCCTATCCCTGCCCCCCATCCGGATTTCCTGACCGCAATGGGCAGAACCAACGACGCCATCATCTATGGCGGCAGCGTTCAGCTTTTCGTAAAAGGCTCGGCGAAAGACGCCAGTGAGCTCGCCGAGCGACTGCCGAGCCGCGCCTCTCGGGACCACGGCCACCCGTTCGCCGAGGTTTTCAAGCGGTTCAAGGGTGATTTCTATGCCATCGATCCACTGCTGTTCAGCCCGGCCGAAGTGATCGTCACGGCGATCGAGACCGGCGACACGTTTCGCGCCGGCGAGCGTGATCTGCGAATGCTCGAACGGAGCCTCGGCTAAACCATGGCGGTGCAATGGATTCGTCTGTCATCCGCCTGCCGGGCCGCTCGCTCGGGCTTTCGGTATACCGGTATCCGAGGCCTAACATGATCCCCCGCATCCTGATCGTCAGCGATGTCTCGGACACCCGCTCTAAGGGCTTGGCGGCAAGGCTGGACAGGCGGGGCGCCGTTGTCGCAACCGTGCCGCTGGCGGCGATCGCGTTCGACACCGGCAGCCCGAGCGGACTGTCGATCCCCGGCCTCGACGGCGCGCTGCCCGATGCCGTGCTGGTCCGTTCGATCGCCGCCGGATCGTTCGAAGCGGTCACCCGGCGCCTCGGTGTGCTGCACGCATTCGCCAAGCTTTCCATTCCGGTGTGGAACTCCGCGCAGGCGATAGAACGCTGCGTCGACAAGTCGATGACGACCTTCCTCCTGAAGAATGCCGGCCTGCCGACGCCGCCGACATTCGCGGTCGAGGGACGTGCCATGGCCGAAGCGATCGCCGAACGCGAACTGCCGTTCACGCCGCTGGTGCTGAAGCCGCTTTTCGGCGCGCAGGGCCGCGGCATCAGGCTGATCGAAACATTGTCCGATCTCCCCGCTGACGAGGAGGTGAACAGCGTCTACTATCTCCAGCATTACGTGCCGCGTCCCGGGCCTCCTTTCCGCGATTTTCGCGTTTTCGTCTGCGCCGGCGAAGTCCTGGCGATGATGAGCCGGCGTGGCGACGACTGGATCACCAACATCAATCGCGGGGCGGTGCCCGAGCAAGTCTCGGGGCACGCCGAAACCGAACTGGCGGCGCTGGCAAGAGCCGCCGCCGCCGCTATGTCAGCGGATTTCGCCGGCGTCGATATCGTGCCGGCGGCCGACGGCAAGCTGTTCGTGCTGGAGGTCAACAGCATGCCCGCCTGGTCCGGGCTTCAATCGGTCGTCGCGGTGAACATCGCCGATGCGATTGCCGACGCCCTGCTGAAATTCCTGGCCGATCGCCGAGCTGATCGCCCAGAGGGGGCGGCGGCGGCGCGCCCCTACCGCCTCACCGCGCCGGCGAATTCGTGACGAGCCGGGCGCTTTCCCGAGAACGCCTCCGGGTTGCCTACAAGGACGCCTGCCGGATGGAGATCGAGGCGCTGAAACCGGGCAACGTCCACCTGTTCGCCGACGGGCACGGCATGTCCGCCGCTCAGTTCATGATGAGCGCAGAGGTCTCGTCGGGGCCGCTGACCGATCCTCGCCTGCCGGTCGGACAGCGTATGCTGGAAGCGGTCCGCGCGACACGTCTGGCGGTCGCGACCAACACCAATCTCGGTATCATCCTTCTGGCGGCGCCTCTGCTATGCGCCGCCGAAATGACGGGCGCTCCACTGCACGACAATCGGCTGCACGACAATCTCGGCGCGGTGCTGCGCGCAATGAGCATGGACGATACCAAGGCGGTGTTCGAGGCGATCGTCGCGGCCGCGCCGGGCGGCCTTGGAGAGGCCGCGAACGATGTGCGGCAGGAGCCGAAGGTTCATCTGCTCGAAGCCATGCGGGAGGCGGCCGACCGCGACATGATCGCCCGTCAGTATGTTACCGGTTTCGGCGACGTGTTCGGCGTCGGGCTTGCGGCTCTGGAAGCGGCGTTGGCACGCGGGGAAGGCGGCATGTGGCCGACGGTGTTCGCCTATATGGCGTTTCTCGCCGGCTTCCCCGACAGTCATGTGGTGCGCAACCATGGCGCTGAAGCCGCAAATCAGGCGCGGCAAGAAGCCGTTGCCGTTCAGGCGGCGCTCCATGCCAACGACGACGAAGCGTCACGCATTCGTCGGCTCATGGAGCTCGACCGCCGGCTGAAGGCGGACAAGGTCAACCCCGGCACCTCGGCCGACCTGACCGTGGCTACTCTTTTAGTCCACCTCCTCGGCGTTCAGCTTGCATAATCGCAACGTTGGTGGTTGACTTTCAGGAGCGGAAGCTGGGCTTCCGCGGCTATCCAGCCAACCGGTCCGGATGTCCGGGCGCTGCCAACAAGGATAGCTGTCCATCGAGCGCTCGCTCGGTTTGCGGCGTCTTTGGACACCATAACTGTGTCTTGGAGGAAAATTGGCATGGCAAAGATCTCGAAAGTAATGGTCGGTGAATCGCTGGTAGGAGACGGCAACGAAGTGGCGCATGTCGACCTGCTCATCGGCCCGCGGGGGAGCGCGGTCGAAACGGCATTTTGCAACGCGCTTACCAACAACAAGGACGGCTTTACCTCCCTTTTGGCGGTGATCGCGCCCAATCTTCAGTGCAAGCCCAACACCGTGATGTTCAATAAGGTCACGATCAAGGGCGCCAAGCAGGCCGTGCAGATGTTCGGCCCGGCCCAGCATGCGGTCGCAAAGGCAGTGCAGGACAGCGTCGCCGAGGGGATCATTCCTGCCAGTGAGGCGGACGATCTGTTCATCTGCGTCGGCGTTTTCATTCATTGGGACGCGGCGGACGACGCCAAGATCCAGAAGTACAATTACGAAGCGACAAAGGAAGCCATCCAACGCGCCGTCGCAGGAACGCCGACGGCCGCCGAAGCCACGGATAAGCGGGACCAGGTGAAGCATCCGTTCGCGGCTTAGACAAGAGACAGCCCCGCACAGATAAAACCCTCCGCGGAGCCGGAGGGCCTGTTGCGCCGCCTGAAAAAGCTACTGGGCCTTTAGAGCATCGGACCCAAAAAAACTGCCCTCAGGCCTGACCCGAGGGGGGACCAGTTTTTGGGAAATCCGATGCTCCAGCAAAGAGATAGAGCGGCGAGACGATCGACTTGAGAGTTCGCCGCTCTTAATCTGAGGCACAGTTTCCGAGGCCGAGTTCGAGGTTACGCGAATGTCAGGCGCCAAGCGTCGCGAGGTGTTCGGGCGTGAGCGTGCCGTCATGCAGCGAGGTCGCGACCAGCGCAGCAGTGATACCGAGTGACGAAAGGGCGCGAATGTCAGCCTCGTTGCGCACCCCGCCGGCCGCGATCACGGAACGGCTTCCAGCCTTTGCCTTGATCACCTCGAGCCGCGTGAAATCGGGACCGGAGGCGGAGCCGACCTTGGCCAATGTCATGACGATCACCTTTTGCGGCCAAAGCTCCGGCTCGTCGAGAAACGAAGCCGGACCGCGAAATCCGTCGTCGAAGAAATCCAGCGACAGGATAAGGTCCGGATGATCGCAAAAACGCCGGAACAGCGCGTCGTCTCGCTGCGATTCGGAACCCAAGACCGGGCAAAGCCAGGGTTCGGCAAGTGCTGCCGAAAGTGTTTTCTCGTCGGCGATGCCGGCATCGACCCAAAGCTCCAACGGCTCCGCCATTCCCTTCAGCCGGGCAAGCGCGCCACTGTTTGGCGTCCCGCCTTCGATGGCATCCAGATCGGCGATATAGAAGGTCGGAAAAGGGTAAAGCCCGCGCAGGCCCTCAGTGACCGCGACGACATCGGAGCTTTGGCTGAGCGGCGTGACGATCGGCCTGTAGCGATCGCGTTTTCCTTGTTGGGCGCGGACCACTTCGCCGCCTTTCAGGTCGAGAACCGGAATGATACGCAACGCTTTTCTCGCTAACCAACTGTCCCTGCCAACTGTCCCTGTGATGAAAGCTTGAAGTGTGGAAAAAAGAAAGAGCATCATTGCCGGCTTCGATATTGGCGGCGCGCATCTGAAGGTGACGCGCGCGCAAGACGGCCGCATCGTCGAGGCAGTAACGATCGCCACGCCGCTTTGGCTAGGGCTCGACAAGCTGACCTTGGCATTCGAGGAAACGGCTCCGATTTATGCGGGCGCCGATCTCAACGCATTCACCATGACCGGTGAACTGGCGGACATCTTTCCGTCCCGCGACGCCGGCGTCGCAGCTCTGCTCGATGAGATTTCAAGCCGTTTCCCAGGCGAAAAACTGATCTATGCCGGACCGTCCGGCTTTGTCGAGGTCGAGCAGGCAGCGCGGCTGAGCCCCGATGTGGCCTCCGCCAACTGGCACGCGACGGCGTCGTTGGTGGCAAAACTCGTCGGCGATGCCCTGTTCGTCGATATGGGCTCCACCACCACCGACATTCTCGCCGTCCAAAATGGCGCCGTCGCCTATAACGGCTACACCGATGCCGGACGGCTGCTGAGCGGCGAACTGGTCTATACCGGCTTCACCAGGACGTTCCTGTTCGGCGTGGCCTCGTCGGCCCCCGTCCGCGGCAGACTGACACCGCTGATGAACGAATATTTCGCCTCGATCGCCGACGCACACCGGATCCTGGGGGTGCTCGACGAGAAGGACGACAGGCACGCTTCCGCCGATGGCAAGGAAAAGACGATCGACGGTTCGATCGCGCGGCTGGCGCGCATGATCGGCCGCGACGCCGCCGACCTGACCCTGCCGGAATGGCGTGAAGTCGCGCGCTGGTTCAGCGAGCAGCAGTTGCGCAAGATCCACGACGCAGCATCCCTGGTTGCCGGCCCCCTTGCCCCGGACGCGCCGATCGTCGGCGCCGGAACCGGCCGCTGGCAGATCAGGCGGTTGGCCGAACGCATGGAACGCCGCTTCGTCGATTTCGCCGAGATCATCCCCGCAGATGACGCCGTTCGCGGCGAAGCGAGCAGCGTGGCGCCTGCATCAGCGGTGGCGCTGTTGGCGGGATCTCAATTATAGGTGCTGTATCACGGCCATCCGATCAATCGGGGACATGAGGTACTGCCCAGGCTTGAAAGATCTCAACCCGCACCAGCGCTTCCAAAATCGGACCGCGCGCAAGGCCGCAACAGGGTGGGAACCCAACGTTCGGCACCCGCTCGGCGCATGTCCGGTTCGCGCCCCAAATCGGTCATTCGGTTGACTTCGGCGTCACTCCACAGCCGGACATCCGATGGATGAACTGCAGCGGTCTTTTGCGTCGGAAAACGGACAGCCCCCAACGCACGACGAGATGTTTCTCGCGGTCCGCCACGACACCTTTTCTAACCAGGCCCAGCGAGGACGCAGAAGTCATTCTGGGTGACGGAGTTGCGGTAACAGTAGTCAAACTTCCCCTGTTGGTGCCGTTCCGCTGGAGCACCATTGATTTCATAACTATCAGAGAAGCGGACAACGACCGTCTTTGAGCCAGATGGCCACAAGTAGTGAGTGATGGCCGCACGCCTCTCCTTGACTTCGGCATCGCCGATCTCAACGACCTGACACGGTTCATCGTCGATGATGCTTGCTCCTTTGACCACGTAGCATCGTGCCCTCGATGCCCCAGTATCTGCCGCGATTGCGATAGCATTCGCTCGCAGCGTCTCGATCCGCGTCGATGGATTGAATCCGGAAATGGCCTGAAGTCCGTAGGTCCGATCTTGGAAATTGACAGAAGTGCATTCACCTTGCCCAATGCGAAGACTGGTCGTTTCGTCATAGCCGCAACCAGCGAGGCCGCCACTCTTCGTTGCAACTACAATGCAGCTCTCTGCGGCATATCCGGCAGCCAAACCTTCGATCTCGAATGCTACTGCACCGTCATTCGTTGATATGGGCTTTGCGCGGGGCTGATCGTTGGATCCTATGCCAACTTTGGAATAGGTTATGTCGTCATCTGTTAAACCATCCTGCCATTGCAACGAGTTTTCGCAGGCGTAGAAGGCCTGCTCGGCGCTCAAGAGCTTTGGTTCAATTGCGCCGATGAGTTCGATATTCCAGCGGCCGACCTTATCGACCGTGTCGATCATGAACATGTCATCGCCAATATGCGTCAGCATCTTTTGGATAAGATCGGCCTTCATCATCGGATCGCTGCTCCATGGCGACTTTGCGTTGGCAACCACCAAGAGATCGAGCATTGAGGAGTAGGCAGAGTCCGCCGCCTTTGCCAGCAGTCCGCTGTCGACGGCATCCCCTGATGGAATTGTCAGGAATGGCCGGTGGAAACCGAGCTTTCCGCCGACATGTAACTTTCGATTGGCGAAGGCGACTTCAGAGCCTTGAGCGGTGCCCATCATGAACATGATCGCGCATGCAGAGTAGCAGCCCTGACCATCGTCAACGACGGTCCCAACGCCCTCTTTGTAGAAATGGTTCGCGAACTTTACGCCCTCACTGAGGCTACCGCCCGGACTGTCCAAACAGACGAGGTCTTTGGATGTCGACTCGCCGTCGTTCCCTGGCAAAATTGCCTTGCTAAGCAGAACGAAATTATCGAAGTCGCCCGGTTTGATCTCGCCGCGGATCACCAAAAGGCAATTCGCAGTATCGGACTTCTCGACTGTCGCTGCCTTCGTCGGGCTGATTAGCGTGACCATCGCCGATACGAGCCAGATAGCCAAAAGCATACCTGTTGCTGGGCTTATCATCGGCCGCACGGTGAGGCTATCCAGCCGTCTCGCCAGCGTCATTGAACGCCTGCCAGCAGTGACACTTCGGACTGGGATAACTTCTCAACGACCGTCTCAACTTCATCAAGCTTGGTGTCGGCCGGAACCATGTCCAAAACGCGCAACATGCCTTGGGAGATACCTAGGCCCGCCTCAGGCCTGACAGTTCCTTCAGCTTGCTCCAGTTCCCAGAGACCCCCTTTCGACTCGATTGGCTCAAACAGCTCGGCAATCGAGCCGCTCGATCGATAGAAAATACTCGGGCTGTCCCTTTCGAGGCTAAATACACACCATATGAAATTCTTCTGGTCTTGCGTCATTGTAATCGGAAGATACGCAACCTTTGCAGTCACTGTCCCTTTCGAAACAGCCCTAACTCCAAATGCTTTCCCAGTTTCGTCATTCCCGAGAAGTTCACTGCCCTCATCGAAATCCTTGAGCGTCTGGGCAGCGACCGCATATCCAGGCAGCGCACTGCGCCGCTTGGAGTGATACCAGCGATTAATGCAGGCACTCATGACCATCGTTTGAGTTATTGATGGCAGGTTGCGCGTTTGCAATGAATAGTCCGCATAATCGACCCATAGCGTCCGAACAGCGTCTACAGTGTCCAGTGTGAAAGCAGAATTTTGATCCGGTTCGAGCAAGCGCGGAAGCTCTTCGGATTCAATGTAGAGATAGTCTGACAGCTGAATTAGGGCAGCGATGGAATCAACCGCCATCCGATACGCGCCCTGAACCTTTTCTGACGAATAGTCGGCTTCGGGGACGTTTAAATATGGAGCGTGAAAGCCAACGACAGCCCCGCGCTCGATTGATCGCGCCGGAAGCTGATTTGGTATTCTGTTGGGATCGACACCGACATCCCGCAGCCACTCCGCACCTCCCATAAAGGCCAACGCGCAGGCTGAGTAACAGGTGTCGCGCGATCGTACGATCGTTTCCACCCCATGTCTTCGGATCTCGGCAGCAAGCCTGAGTCCCTCAATGTAGCTGCCTCCGGGACTATTGAGTTCGAGAACACGTTTGTCCCAACGGCTAAGAACCTCACTCTTTGCAAGCGCGCTTTGGAACCGCCCCGAATCCCCGTCTGAAATCTCGCCCTCTAGCCGAAGCGTCAATGTTAGGTTGCCAGCGTCCCCTGAAACTCCGAGAGAAGTTACGTCTGCGGCATTGGCAGGCCGAGCTGCGACCAGCGCGGCTATGGCAACAATCTTTGAGAGGCTAACCATCGTTATTTTGCGATGCCCGGGCACAACGCCTGGAAGACCGAGAGCGCCTCTCCATAGCCCGAGGCGCTCGATCCATCGAGAATTTCACCTGACAGCGCATGCTTTATCGCATAGTCAGGCGCGAAGTCGCCTGCCTTGTGCCGCCCGAGAAATGCATAAGATCGGCCGCTGAGATCAGACCACGTCTTCTTCGTGCAGTTGCCAGAAACCCGATCCGGGATCTTCACATCCACCATGGTTCTCCGTACGCAGGCCATTGAGTTGTCTTGTTCGTATTCGACGCAATATGCCTTGGCGTTCTTCGGCAAATGCTCGACTCGGATTACCGCGTTGGCTGTGCCGATGCCGCTTTTTGAGACGACGGTTGCACTCATTCCAGCGCGAGAACCGTAGTAAATTTCTTCAGAAGCCGCTGTTGCTGGCTGTAAGGAGATCACTGAAAGTAACACGAATTTAGCTGTCAAAAATTTGCGCGAGAAACTTTTTGATTGCGGATACATTGCAGCTAACATCCCAATAACGTGGTTGCATACGAGCCGAAATCTCGCTTGGCTTCAAGCGGGAATGCTAATGCAAGGCTGCCCTTGCTGCACAGCCACCCAGCCCGGCCTGATGACGCGGCTAGGACAAGGTCAAGAGTTGGGGTCCGCAGATCGCCAAACGATCGTGCCACCGCAAGGCTTGTGTCGCGGTGGCTCCCAAGTTGGCGGTGATCATCCGCGCCAAGTGGAGCGACGGAACGTTCTATGTTGACCATCCAGCAGCGAGCGAAGGTGTCGGTTTCGAACGCAAGCGGATGTCTGCTTGCCCGGATGCCCTCTCGCAAAGCCGCCAGTCCGTACCCGGCCCGCACTCCGGTCATCGTGCATACCGGGCTCAATGACCGCAAAGGGTCGACACCGCCGTTTGAGATCACCGCCACCGTGTATCACGCTAAACCACGTCAGCCCGGACGCTTACCCAGGTTCAGCACATCCGGTTCAGCCCCGCGCATCCTCGCCGCTGGCATCCTCGGCCGCAAGATGATCGCCGACGCGCTGCATCAGCCAGCCCCAGGCTTCCTTCTCGCCCTCGCCCGCGGTTTTTTCGATGGCGATCGAAAGGTAGGCGATTTCCGCCTCGATCTTGTCGCGCGGCAGCATGCCGAGCCGGCTGACCAGGATGGCCAGCTCCAGCACCGCCGCCTTGGCGCGGTTGAAACCGGTGAACGGCGCATGCGTTTCCTCCCGCACCACGCGGCAGAAATGGCGAGGTCGCATAGCGTCGTCATCGACACTTTCGACTTCGAGAACCGAATGCGCGAGCGCCGCCTCGAGCCGCGGCACCGCAAACCCGTCGACCGCGACGGTTGGCCAATGCTTGCGGCCGGTCAGGCAGCCGGCAAAGATGCGCACGTCGTCGGTGTAATTGGCGATGGCGAACGGCACTTCGGCGAGATTGTCGAGCGTGACCGACGGCCGGAACGGCGCGATGACCCAGCCGTCCTTCTCGGCGATGATGCCGATCGGCGCGATGTGGACGTCGCCTATCTTGTTGACTGTGGTGATGATCGTTTCGCTGATGTAGGGCATGGTTTAGCGCTCTTTCTTCGCGCGAAGCGTGTGGCCGGCTTCCGCAAGGCGGGTGCGGTCGGTTTCGGGGGCCGGCGCGGCCACGCCCCATGCGAGCGGCTCGTCCTGCACATAGCGCTTGCCGAGGCGCCACGCGATCTCGGCTTTCATCAGTTCCGCGCCGAGATAGAACGCGTGCGCGCCATCCGCCTCAACGCCAAGCCCGGCAAAGAGTTCGAAAGCATCCGTGGCCACCGCATGCCCCTTGCCGTTGAAGACATGGATGCCGTCTTCCGCGGTCATGATGCGGAAATTGGCGTCGCGCACCTCGGCCGCCAATGCATCGATATCCCCGGTCGAGGCCGTGAAGGGCTTGCGGTCGTGAACCTGCAGGAGCCCTGGATGGTAACTCCGCGGCAGCGCACCGTCGTTCTTCGCGGCAAACAGGATGCGGCGGGCAATATCGTGCTCCTCGATCGTTCGCAGCGTGTGCGGGCTGACATGCACGGCAAGCACGTTTCGGATCTGAAGTTCCGAGCAGAGCCCGGCCAGAACGGCGGTAACGCCGGAACTGTCGGCGTCGGTCAATTCGGTGAGATTGCCGGTGCCCATCAGCAGTTCGACCTCGGGCCAGCGGCGGCGCGCCTCGATGAAGCGCGCAAGTGAGGCGGCAAAGCCGAAATGGATCGGGTCGAGCACAGGGTCGGCGATGAAGGCGACGCCGGCCTTTTGCGCCGCTTCGATGGCCCGGCCGAGCGAATCCAGATCGCCGGGGGTGGACGGGATCAACACTGGCACGGCCTTGTGGTCGAAGGCCAACGGCAGCGTGTTTTCGTCGAGGCTGAGAAGATAGTCCGCGCCGGCGCGTGCGCCGATCGAAAGCTCGTCCGTGCTGGCCGAATCGACACTGACCAGAAATCCCTGTGCCTTCAGCTCGAGCACGGCCGCTTCCAACAGTGGAAACCGTGTTTCCGGCAGGCAGCCGAGATCGATCACGTCGGCGCCGGCCGCAGCCAGCGTCCGTGCCCTCGCCACCAGCGCCTCGACCGACAGCATCGGCGCATCGACAATCTCGGCGAAGATGCGCATGTCGTGACGCGAAAGGTCGGGCGGGACGCCCGCCCGGCCGAGAAAGGCCGGCAGATCGGCGATCTCGTCGGGGCCGCGTACAAAGGGAACGCCGAAATGGCTCGACAGATGCTCGATGTCCCCGCGATAGCGGCCGGGCAGGATGACGCGGTCGGTGCCGCCGGTCAGGGTGAGCCGCCGCTTGATGATGTCTTCGCTCATCAGCGCCGCGACCTTGACGCCGATGTCGATGATCTCCCACGCAAATTCGGTTTCGCCCAGTCCGGCCAGCAGCCTTTCCAGCCGGACCTTGGCCAAATGACCGGTAAGAAAGGCCAGCCGCTCAGCCATGGCTTGCGAGTTCGGCGTGGCGCCGTCTGACCGAGGCTTCGAGTTCGGCAAGCGACTCGACCACCTGGGTCCGCTCGAAGCTCTTCAGCTGGTTGGTGTTCTCCAGGTCGATGCTGCGCGGATAGACCTTGACCAGACCATGCGGCGCCATGGTTTCGAGTTCCGGCGCGGTATCGCAAGCAAAGACGATGGCCGGCACCCGGCATTTTCCCGCTTGGGCAAAGACATTGGTGGCGAGCGTGTCGGAAATGCCGTGCACGCATTTGGCGACCGTGTTGGAACTGGCCGGCGCCACCACGACCGTATGATAGACACCGTGATAGAATTCGCCGACCGGGATCGCGCTCGCTGTCTTGTCGTGCAGCACGCGCGTCGTCTCCGGGAAATCGAGCTTGAGCTTGTACATGCGCAGCACTTCGTTGGCGGCTTTCGATACGAAGACATCGCAATGCTCGAGTTGGTGAATGAGTGCGAAGCTCTCCGTAAAAAAATGACCGGAACCGGTCAGAACCCATGCCCAGCGCGGCGTATGCAGCTTCGCCATCGCCTACCCTGCTTTTCTTGCCGGCCGGGTCGGAGCCGCGATCGCGATGCCGGGCAGATTGCCCGACGCGAGCAGCGCCCCGGCCGCGGCTGCATCTTTCGGGCCAGCGAGATGGAAATCGACACCGTTGGGCAGCATGGCGGCGAAGCCGGCGTCGACGATGCCTCTGGCCGTCAGGCCGTCGATAGTGTCGCTGCCGAAGAAAGCGCCGGTTTGCTTGATCAGGAGCAGCGCCTTCGCGCCGAGCTTGCCGGCAAGCCAGGCGGCAAGGGAATCGGAAGTCATGTCCCAGGAAGCCGGAATGTCCGGCGCCGGCAGAGCCAATGACGACGGTAGCCACACCGGGACTTTCCCCTCATCCAATGCTCGCACCATTTCGTCCAGCGACCGTGCCGGCACCAGCCTTTCATGCCGGTCGAGGATGACCTGGCCGAACTGCTCCATGGCGAGGATCGCCATGGCATGGGCAGCCGCGTCGGAAAAATCCATGTAAATCTGGCTCTCTCGCACCTGGTCGGCAAACTGCCCGCCGCCGGGCACGATCACGATCGGCAGCTTGGAGCTTGCCAGCGCCGCGACCCAGTTCTCCATTTCCGCCGCACGGGCCGTGCTGCCGCCGAGCTTGACAATGGTTGGCCTGATGACCTCAGGCCTTTGCTGTCGCGGCTGGGAAACAGCGCTTTGGTCTTTTCGGCCGGTAGGGCCGGAGGCAACACCGCGGCCTGCCGCTTGGCGCTTGCGCTCGATCTCGACGCCGACGCCGCCTGGGCCGAGTTCGAGTTTTTCCACCCTTACCATGACGCGCACCACACGCGGGTTCTCCAGAATATACGTCGCCACCTGCTCGGCCAGCGCCTCGCTAAGCTGGATATGGCCTCGCGCGACGATGGTGCGAATGCCGTCCATGATGATGTCGTAGGAGAATACATGGCGCATGTCTTCGGGATGGTCGGTGACTTGCAGCACGTCGGCGGTCACGTCGAAACGCACTTTTTGTGTATGGCCATGCTCGAAGCTGTAAGCGCCGATCTGGACCGGCAGGACAAAATCCCGCACGAAGATCTTGTCCGTGCCCAGTGTCGGGTCAGTGCCCGGCGAATAGCCCCTCGCCGCCAGCAGGCGGTAGTCGACGCTCGACGGGCCGCCGGCCCGGGATTCCTCCGGAACCAACTCGCGGATCTGCGAAACCGCCTCGGCGCTGATCGAACCTGCGCGGTCGGAGTGGCCGCACAGCGCCCCGCGAAAACCGAGAAAATCGGGCGCGAAGGGCAACAGGCGCGGAATGTCGGGGGCTTCCAGCGATCCGCTCAGTCCAACCATCAGACCAAGCGATTTCGCTCGATCGACGAACCCCGGGATACGCTCGGGCGGCAGATGATCGAGCAGCCGGCCGTTTGCCTTGTTCGCAGTGTCGACCATGGCGCCATGGAAGCGATGTTTGGCAAATATCGGCAAAAGCTCGAAATCCGGCACTAGGTCGGCGAAAAGCACGGCGATCAGCTTCGTTCGCGCGGCGAGCGGCGCGAGCGCCTCCGCACAAGCGGCGGCGTTTGCCGACGGAAAGAAGCCTATCTTGACGTAATCGACGCCGGTGGCAGCGATCTCTTCGGCCTTGGCGCGGATCGTTTCGGGTTCCATCGGCAGATCGCCGCAGACCGCGCTGACCGGCGCCCGGCCGGCGATGAACGAGGTGGCCTGGCCAATGATTTCGGTGGGTACCGCCCCAAGGGCACCGGCTTTCGGATCCTTCAGGTCTATGATGTCGACGCGGCCTGAGAGCGCGATCTCCGCCTCGTCGACGCCGGTGACGCTGGCCAGCATTCTGGTCATTGGACTTTCTCCGGCATGAGGGACAGGACACTCTCGGGCCCGAATACCGAAATCCGCCCAGTTGCCGTTCCGGCGACAAGGCATGACACTAAAGCAGACGCGATAAGTCCACTTTCGGGGTTTGATAAATTTTGCCGGTCAGCTAAGCTCATCATGGGCACCTTGACTTCGCGCCGGTCCGACAACAATCGGACTTTAGCGCAAGAACGGGTAATTTTATCGATGACGAGCGCGGTGCCGGGCACTCTCGCGGCCTTTTTGTGCTTTTTTTCCCTGAGCGTCAACGTTCCGGGCGCGCTAGCCCAGGAAGCGACGGGCGAGCAACCGACCGCAACGGCCAAGCCGGAAAAAAAGCTAACCGAAATCAAGATAGGCTATTTGCGTGCGTATGCGCCGCAGCTGGCCTTGTCGGTGCTCGACGTCCCGCCGCGCGATGAAGGTGTTGCCGGCGGCAATGTGGCGATTGCCGACAACAACACGACCGGCAGCTTCCTCGGCCAGAAATTCAGCCTCGACGTGACCGAGGTAAAGCCGGACGCGGACGTCGTTCCGGCCTTCCAGGACATGATCGCCAATGGCGACCGCTACGTGGTCGCGGACCTCTCGGCCAGGCAATTGCTGTCGATCGCCGATCTTGCCCGCGACAACGGCGTGTTGATCTTCAATGCCGGCGCCACCGACGACAGTCTTCGCGAGGAAGAATGCCGCGCCAACATCTTCCACACCATCCCGACGCGCAGCATGCTGGCCGACGGGCTGGCGCAATATCTCATCTGGAAGCAATGGCGGCGCTGGGTGCTGATCTACGGCTCGCACGAGCGCGACCAGCTTTTTGCCGAGGCGCTACGTCGGGCGGCGACCCGCTTCGGCGGCGAGATCGTCGGCGAAAAGGAATTCAAGGACACCGGCACGGCACGGCGGACCGATTCCGGCGTCGTCCAGATCCAGCGGCAGATGCCTGTCTTCACCCAGGACCTGCCGGAGCACGATGTGTTGCTGGTCGCCGACGAAAGCGAGGTGTTCGGCACCTACGTGCCGTTCCGCACCTGGATTCCGCGGCCGGTCGCCGGCACCGCCGGCCTCACCCCGTCGGCCTGGCATCCGGCCAGCGAGCAATGGGGCGGCACCCAGATCCAGAACCGCTTCGCCAAGGCAAACGGCCGCCGCATGGTGTCGAAGGATATGGCGGCATGGACCGCGGTGCGCATCCTCGGCGAGGCGGCGACCCGCACCCAGGGCGCCGACCCGCGGAAGATGGCTGACTTCATCCGCTCCGACGATTTTTCGATCGCCGCCTTCAAAGGGCAGAAACTGACCTTCCGCAAGTGGAACCAGCAATTGCGGCAGCCGATCTTCCTCGGCGATGGCCGATCGGTCGTCTCGACATCGCCGCAGGAAGGTTTTTTGCACCAGGTGTCGGAGCTCGACACGCTCGGGGTCGATGAGCCGGAAACAAAATGCGTGCTTAAGTAGAGCCAATTGGGAGGGAATTTCAGTGCACAGAGGAGCTTATGCGCTCGCCATTCTGGCGACCGGCTTCATGACCGATCCGGCGTCGGCCTACATGGCCTATATCTCCAACGAGAAAGACAACACGATGAGCGTCGTCGACACCGCGACGATGCAGGTGGTGAAGACCGTAAATGTCGGGCAGCGTCCGCGCGGCATCACCATCTCGCATGACGGCAAGCACGTCTATCTCTGCGCCAGCGACGATGATTCCATCGAGGTGATCGACACGGCAACCCTGGAGATCGTCGATACCTTGCCTTCCGGGCCCGACCCGGAGCTCTTCGTGCTCTCGCCTGACGGCAAGACGCTCTACGTCGCCAATGAGGACGACAATCTCGTCACCGTCATCGACATAGAGGGCAAGAAGGTGCTGGCCGAGATCCCGGTCGGCGTCGAGCCGGAGGGCATGGGCATCAGCCCGGACGGAAAGACCATGGTCAACACGTCGGAAACGACGAACATGGCGCATTTCATCGATACGTCGTCCCACGAGATCACCGACAACGTGCTGGTGGATGCGCGTCCGCGCTTCATCGAGTTCACGCCCGACGGCAAGCAGGCCTGGGTCAGTGCCGAGATCGGCGGCACGGTTTCGGTGATCGACAATCAAACGCGCGAAGTCGTCCAGAAGATCACCTTCGAGATTGCCGGCCTGAGGGCCGAATCCATCCAGCCGGTAGGTGTGCGCATCACCGCCGACGGCAAGAAAGCCTATGTGGCGCTCGGACCGGCCAACCGCGTCGCGGTGGTCAATACCGAGACATACGAGGTCGAGAAATACGTGCTGGTCGGCCAACGCGTCTGGCAGCTCGCCTTCACGCCGGACCAGAAAACCATCATCTCGACCAACGGCGTGTCGAACGACATCACCTTCATCGACGTGGCGACCGACGAGCCGGTGCAGTCGGTGACCGTCGGCGCGCTGCCATGGGGCGTCGTCGTCTCGCCTAATTGAAGCAACTCAATTGAATCAAACAGACAAAAAAAGCAGCAGAAGGGCAGGAAATCATGCGGAAATTTCGGGCAGTCGCTTTCGCGGCATTGGTGGGCATGGCACTCACGCAGGGCCAGGCCTGGGCGCAGGACAACGACGGCGATGACGATGACGCGGCCGCTGCCACGGCGACCAAAACAGAGGCCAGCCCCGAAGCCGAGAAGGCAACCCGGGCCAGCAAGGACGTGCCGGAACTTATCCTCGGCACCAAGGAAGATCAGTTCACCGCCAACCAGAAGGACTTCCAGCTGATCGCCGGCCAGGGCTATCGCTGGAAGATCACCGCAGCGGGCGGGCTGGAGTACAAATTCCATACCGATCTGTTCCGCAATGTGTGGAACAACCAGATCGTCATCAACGACCTCGAGGTGCACATGAACGGCGCACCCGCATGGCTCGAATTCGACGCCGACGGCACCATCCAGGTCCAGTTCACCACCGTGAGGCCCGGCATCTACACATGGTCGGTGCCCGACCTTGCCGACAAAGGCATGAAGGGCACGATCACCATCAAGTAGGGTCACCGGAAAGCAGGACTGCGCGGGTCCGGCGCGCCAGACTCCCGGTGTGCCAGATTTCCGGTGTGCTAGACTATCGTCGACGACAGGGAGCGAGCCGGCGTGCAGCATGTGAGGACAAGCGGACCAGGAGATGAGGCGGCGGCGCTCGATGTCGCCGGCGTCAGCCATTCCTATGGCCCGAAGCGGGCGCTCAACGACGTCTCATTCTCAATCGCGCCGGCGACGTTCACCGTTCTTCTCGGCCTCAACGGCGCCGGCAAGACAACTCTGTTCTCGCTGATCAGCCATCTTTACGACACGCGTCGCGGATCGATCCGCATCTTCGGCCACGACGTCAGCCGCGCTTCGGGCGAAGCGCTCCGGCGTGTCGGCATCGTGTTCCAGGCCCGCACGCTCGACCTCGATCTCAGCGTCCACCAGAACCTCTCCTACCACGCCTCGCTGCATGGCATCGGAGGACGCGAGGCGCGGCAGCGTATTGCCGCGCTGCTCGATATTGTCGACATGCCGGGCCGTCAGCATGACAAGGCACGCAGTCTTTCCGGCGGCCAGATGCGGCGCATAGAGATCGCCAGGGCGCTGCTCCACCGTCCGTCCCTGCTGCTGCTCGACGAGGCGACCGTCGGTCTCGACATCCAGTCGCGCGCAGGCATTCTCGCCACCATCCGCAAGCTCGTCGAAACCGAGGGCATTGGCGTGCTGTGGGCGACGCACCTGATCGATGAGGTTGACGACGGCGACCACGTCGTCGTCTTGCGGCAGGGCGAGCTGGTCGCCAAGGGCAAGGTGGCCGATGTCGTCAGGACGAGCGGCGCCGGTTCGATCCGCGACGCCTTTTCGAGGCTCAGCCGCATCGAGGCAGCCGGCACCGCGGAGATATCGCCATGAGCGCTCCCGCAATGCCCGAAAAAGTCGCAGGCGTCATGCCGGTGAGGTTCGAGAAATTCGGCCTCGGCCACTATCTCATTTGCCTCAAAGGCGTCGTCCTGCGGGAGTGCCTGCGCTTCCTGCACCAGCGCGAGCGCTTCATATCCTCGCTGGTTCGGCCGCTCATCTGGCTGTTCATTTTTGCCGCCGGATTCCGGCAGGTGCTCGGCGTATCGATCATCCCGCCCTACAAGACCTACGTGCTCTACGAGGTCTACATCACGCCGGGCCTGTGCGGCATGATCCTGCTGTTCTCGGGCATGCAGTCTTCGCTGTCGATGGTCTATGACCGCGAGATGGGCAACATGCGCACCTTGCTGGTCAGCCCCTTCCCGCGCTGGTTCCTGCTGGTCTCGAAGATGCTCGCCGGCGTCGCCGTATCGATCGCGCAGGTCTACGCGTTCCTGATCGTTGCCTGGTTCTGGGGCGTCAAGGCGCCGCCGATCGGCTATCTCATGGTGCTGCCGGCGCTGTTCCTGTCGGGCATGATGCTTTGCGCGCTCGGCATGCTTTTGTCCTCGATGATCAAGCAGCTCGAAAACTTCGCCGGCATCATGAACTTCGTCATCTTTCCCGGCTATTTCGCCTCTCCGGCGCTCTATCCCCTGTGGCGCATCCAGGAGGCGAGCCCGCTGCTTTATAAAATCTGCCTCGCCAATCCGTTCACCTATGCCGTCGAACTGATCCGCTTCGCCTTTTACGGCCAGATTGACTGGCTGTCGCTGGGCGTCGTTGCCGGCTGCACGTTTCTGTTCCTTGCCGCCGCCATCATCGCCTACGACCCTTCGCGCGGCCTGATAAGCCGGAAACAGGACACGGGAGGAAATGCCTGATGGCACGAATGAGCCTTGTTCGCAGCCTGGCTGTGGCTGCCATGCTCGCGCCGAGCATGAACGCCAAGGCGGCGGCGAACAACGATCCGGACTGGCCCTGCATACAGCGCAAGGTGCCGCAGCTCTCGCTCGGCCAGATCTGGAACGGGCCGGAGCTTCCCCCGGCGGCGAAGGACTTGTCGAAGGACCCTGCCGTCTCCGCCCTGGTCGAGGAGGTGGCAGCCCGGCGAATGCCGATTGCCGAAGCCCAAAAGAAGATCAGGGATTTCGCCGCATCGTTGCCGGCCGAGCAGCTTGCGCCGAAAATGGCGATGCTGGTGCAAGGCATGTTCGATCATATGGACACTGAGCGTTCGCACGTGATCTCAGGCATTTCCCGCTACGCCCACAAGCAGCTCGAAATGGCCGCCGCGTTGCGCAAGGAAGCGTCCGACGTCGATGCGCTGCGGGAAAAACCCGATGCAGATCCCGACGAGGTCGAACGGCGAACCGAACAGCTGAAATTCGCAACGCGAATTTTCAACGAACGCGTCCAATCGCTGACTTACGTCTGTGACGTGCCGACGATAATCGAGCAGCGGCTATATCAACTGTCCAAGGCCGTCTCGGAAACGCTCGCCGCGAAGAAGAATTAGAACCTCATTCGATCTTCGCGGCGGATCTCACGATTCCCGGCCGGGCAGCACGCGCCAGCGCCGCACGAAATAACCGGGATGCGTCTCGATCCACTGGGCCACCAGCGGCTGCGCCTGCATGAAGGCGGTCCCGGGATTCATCGCCAGGCCGTCCACCATCTGTTCGCGTTGTTCACAGGTCTGCGGCATATCCGTCAGGCAGACCATCATAACGAGCGTGTAAAGCATTACCCCTTGTCCCCATCGAATTCCCGAACCCCATGCCCGGGAGGTTTCCGAAATACCGACCAGTCTGCAGGGGTCGCACATACAGATCGCTTACGGGTGGAAAGGACGTGGCCCCTGTTCTTTCGCACTGCAACATAACATATCGCTTATCTAACGCCAACGATCGCCGGGCGTTCTCCACTCCCTTCTCGGGGCTATCTCGCGATCTCTGGCGTTTGGTATGTCGGTCGTTCAGGTCGAGTTCCGCCCGTCCAACGTCATCCCGCTCTGGTCTGCGGATAGAGCTTGCCGAACAGGGGCAGGTACATCGCGCCCTTGCGCATCAGGAAATCGTGGAATGTCGCCATGGCCGGCGAGATCGCGTGATCGCTGCGCATCACCGAAAACCATTGCCGGCGGATCGGCATGCCGACAACGTCGAGGATGACCAGCCGGCCGGCTTCGGTTTCCGCGGCGATGGTGTGGGCAGAGATGAAGGCGATGCCGAGCCCGGCCATCACCGCCTGCTTGATGGTCTCGTTCGAGCCCATCTCGACGCCGAGATCGTCGATGCGGCCGGGCACGTCGCTCAGGAATATTTCCAGCGAGATGCGCGTGCCGGAGCCGGGCTCGCGAATGAGGAAATGCTCTTCGGCGATCCGCTCCTTGGATATCTCGCGTGCCGACGCCAGCGGGTGGTCGGGCGGCGCAATGATGACCAGCGGGTGATCGCCAAACACCGAGGCACGCACCGGGACCTCCTTCGCCGGGCGTCCCATCAGCGCAATGTCGATGTCGTGGTTCTTCAGCCTGTCGATCGTTTCGGCGCGGTTGCCGATGGCAAGCCGCATATCGATGTCGGGATGCTCCTTCATGAAGCCGGCCATGAGCCGCGGCGCGAAATATTTGGCGGTGGAAACGACGCCGAGCCTCAAGCTGCCGATGCGCACGCCCTTGATCGCATCCATCTTGTCTTCGAGCAAGCGAAGCCGCTCTTCGATCGCCTGCGCCGTCTCGACGAAGGCCAGCCCTGCGGCAGTGGGACGCATGCCGTCCGACGTCCGGTCGAACAAGGCCAATTGGAACTCCTCCTCCACTTGCCGCAACTGGATCGTCACCGCTGGAGGAGACAGGCCTAACACTTTGGCTGCACTGACGATTTTCCCGTGGCTGATGATCGCCTGGACGGTCTTGAATTGCTTGAGCGTGAGGGTTCTCATACGGCATACTAAAATTTTTTTACTACGAAAGTAAAGTTATTGAATTTTACTTATCCTACACCGTTTGTTTTCATTCCCCAATCCGGCCGGTCCGAGGAGATGCGGTTGGATGGGAGGTTACGATGCCAGCGGCAACGCTCGACGCTTTTCTGAATTCCTATCTCGGCCCACCGGACGAGTTGCGCTCGGCAGTCGTAGCAACCATCCGTCAGCTGACGCAGGCCGCCACCAAGATCCGCAACACCATCAATCAAGGGGTGCTCGGCACCGCCTTTGCCGGGACCCGCGGCGCCAATGCCGACGGCGATATCCAGAAGGATCTCGACATCTTCGCCGACGACATCTTCCTCGACGCCATGCGCCACGCTCCGGTCGCGCTCTACGCCTCCGAGGAACTGGAGCAGCCGGTCCTGCTCGACAGCAAAGCGCCTCTCGCCATCGCCATCGACCCGCTCGACGGCTCCTCCAACATCGACACCAACGTGTCGATTGGAACGATTTTCTCGCTCCTCCCTGCAACTGGCGCGCCGGACGGAAATCCGGCCGCCTCTTTTTTGCAGGCAGGCGTGAACCAGCTGGGCGCCGGCTTCTTCATCTACGGGCCGCAGCTGGCGCTGGTTCTGTCGCTCGGCAGCGGCACGCATGTCTTCGTTCTCTCGACCAGGCTCGGCACCTTCGTCCAGGCCTACGAGAGCCGGATCATCCCGCAGCGCACCCAGGAGTTCGCCATCAACGCCGCCAACTACCGGCATTGGGACGAGGCGGTGCGGCTCTACATCGACGACTGCCTAGAAGGCATCGAAGGCCCACGAGAGAAGGATTTCAACATGCGCTGGATCGCCTCCCTGGTCGCCGACTGCTACCGCATATTGATGCGCGGCGGTGTATTCCTGTATCCCGGCGACAAGCGCAAGGGTTACCGCCAGGGCCGGCTGCGCCTCGTCTATGAGGCCAACCCGATCGCCTATCTCATTGAACAGGCGGCCGGTGCCGCCACCGATACGATGACCCGCATCCTCGAAATCGAACCCGAGAGCCTGCATCAGCGCGTGCCCGTGGTGTTCGGATCGGCGCGGGAAGTCGCGCGCATCACCCGCTACCACACCGAGCCCAGCGCCATCGGCGAGCGTGCGCCGCTGTTCAGCCGCCGCGGCCTGTTCAGGGCCTGAGCACCATGTCGGCAAAGCACCCCATCATCACCATCACCGGGTCGTCGGGCGCAGGCACCACCTCGGTCAAGCGCATCTTCGATCTGATCTTCCGGCGTGAGAACATCGAGGCCGCCTTCATCGAAGGCGATGCCTTTCACCGCTACGACCGCGCCACGATGAAGACAAAGGTGGCCGAGGAAGAGAAGGCGGGCAATCCGAACTTCACCCACTTCAATGCCGAGGCCAACGAACTCGCAATCCTCGAAGAGGTGTTTGAGGAATATGGCCGCCGGGGAACCGGAAAGACCCGCACCTACATCCATGACGAGGACGAGGAGAAGCAGTACGGCACGCCGCCGGGACATTTTACCGAATGGCGCGAATTCCCGCCGAGCGACCTGCTCTTCTACGAGGGCCTGCATGGCTGCGTCGTCACCGACAAGATCAACCTGGCCAGACACGCGGACCTTAGGATCGGTGTGGTGCCGGTGATAAATCTCGAATGGATCCAGAAGATCCATCGCGACCGCGCAACGCGCGGCTATTCGACCGAGGCGGTGATGGACGTGATCCTGCGCCGCATGCCGGACTATGTCCGCTACATCGTCCCGCAGTTCTCGCAGACCGCCATCAACTTCCAGCGCGTGCCGATCGTCGACACGTCCAATCCGTTCATCGCGCGCTGGATTCCGACGCCTGACGAATCGATGCTGGTCATCCGCTTCGCCAATCCCCGCGGCATCGATTTCCCCTACCTGCTTTCGATGATCCACGACTCGTTCATGTCGCGGCCGAATTCCATAGTGGTGCCAGGCAACAAGCTCGACCTTGCCATGCAGCTGATCCTGACGCCGCTCATCCTGCAATTGATCGAACGCAAGAACCGTGTGTCGTGAGGAGGACGCCATGAACAGCCAAGCAGCAGCATTGAAGCCCGTCGCCGCCGTCTCGGAGCGCGACATGGCGAACGCCATTCGCGCATTGGCGATGGACAGCGTCCAAAAGGCCAATTCCGGCCATCCGGGCATGCCGATGGGCATGGCCGATGTCGCGACGGTGCTGTTCGGCCGCTTCATCAATATCGATCCGTCGGCGCCCAACTGGCCCGATCGCGACCGCTTCGTGCTTTCGGCCGGGCACGGCTCGATGCTGCAATATGCGCTGCATTACCTGCTCGGCTTTGAAGACATGCCGATCGAGGAATTGCAGCGGTTTCGCCAGCTGGGCAGCCGCACCGCCGGACATCCGGAATATGGCCATGCGCTTGGCATCGAGACGACGACCGGTCCGCTTGGACAAGGCATTTCGACCGCCGTCGGCATGGCACTGGCGGAGCGCATGCTTGCTGCCCGCCACGGCGCCGACCTCGTCGACCATTTCACCTACGTGATCGCCGGCGACGGCTGCCTGCAGGAAGGCATCAGCCACGAGGCGATCGACCTTGCCGGTCACCTGAAGCTCTCCCGGCTGATCGTGTTCTGGGACGACAATGCGATCTCGATCGACGGACCGACGTCGCTGTCGACATCGATGGACCAGCCGGCACGGTTCAAAGCCGCCGGATGGCACGTCCAATCGGTGGACGGCCACGACACGGAAGCCGTCGCTGCGGCAATCGAAGCAGCACAGCAGTCGGACCGGCCGTCCCTGATCGCCTGCCGCACGGTGATCGGCAAGGGCGCGCCCAATCTGGGCGGTTCGGAAAAGACGCATGGCGCGCCGCTGGGCGATGCGGAGATCGCCGCGACGCGCGAAAACATCGACTGGGCCTACGCGCCGTTCGAGGTGCCGGACGACATCCTTTTCACCTGGCGCGAAGTTGCCGAGCGCGGGCAAGCGGCGCGGCACGCCTGGGAGCAGCGGCTTGCCGCCTCGTCCCGGCGCCAGGCGTTTGAGAGCGCGGTCGCCGGCAACCTGCCCGACGCGGTCTTCGAAGCGCTCGGCGCTTTCCGCAAGGAGCATCTCGAGAAGGCGACCAAGGTTGCAACGCGAAAAGCCTCCGAAATGGCGCTCGGCGCCATCAACGCCGCGACCGACCTGACCGTCGGCGGCTCCGCCGATCTGACGCATTCGAACCTGACGATCACCAAGGGCATGGATCGCATAGCGCCTGATGACTATGCCGGCCGCTATATCCACTACGGGATCCGCGAGCACGGCATGGCCGCGGCCATGAACGGCATCGCACTGCATGGCGGTTTCGTGCCTTATGGCGGCACGTTCCTGTGCTTTGCCGACTATGCACGCGGCGCGATGCGGCTCTCGGCGCTGATGGGCCAGCGCGTCGTCTATGTGATGACGCATGATTCCATCGGTCTCGGCGAGGACGGCCCGACCCACCAGCCGGTCGAGCACCTGGCGATGCTGCGGGCCACGCCAAACCTCAACGTCTTTCGTCCGGCCGACATCATCGAAACGGCGGAGTGCTGGGAATTGGCGCTGAAGAGCAAGAACCGGCCGAGCGTGCTGGTGCTCTCGCGCCAGAACCTGCCGATGCTGCGTCAGGCACTCAGCGACGAGCCACACAGCGACGAGAACCGATCGAGCCAGGGCGCTTACATCCTGCGCGAGCCATCCGAGCACCGCGCCGTGACGCTGATCGCCACCGGCTCGGAGGTCGAGATCGCCGTTGCCGCCGCCGAACGGCTGGAGGCCGAGCACGGCATCGCCGCCGCGGTCGTCTCGATGCCGTGCTGGGAGCTCTTCGAGGAACAGGATGCGGACTACCGGAAGTCCGTCCTCGGCTCGGCGCCGCGCATTGCCGTCGAAGCCGCGGCGCGGCTCGGCTGGGATCGCTGGATCGGCGACACCGGCGCTTTCGTCGGCATGGCCGGTTTTGGCGCCAGCGCCCCTGCCCCGGATCTCTACCGGCATTTCGACATCACGCCCGAAGCCATCGCCGCAGCGGCGCTGAAGCTCATCATCTAGCCCAACTTCCGCAGCTAAGAGGACCCGACAATGGCCCGCATCACCCTTCGCCAGCTTCTCGACCATGCCGCCGAGCATGGCTACGGCGTACCGGCATTCAACATCAACAACATGGAACAAGGCCTCGCCATCATGGAGGCGGCCAAGGCCTGCGACGCGCCGGTCATCATCCAGGCGTCGCGCGGCGCCCGCTCCTATGCCAACGACATCATGCTGGCCAAGATGATGGAGGCGTTGACCGAAATGCATCCGGCCATTCCGCTGTGCATCCATCAGGATCACGGCAACAACGAAGCCACCTGCCTTTCGGCGATCCGCCACGGCTTCACCTCGGTGATGATGGACGGGTCATTGATGGCGGATGCCAAGACGCCGGCGAGCTACGACTACAACGTCGCCATCACCGAACGTGTCGCCCGCATGGCGCATTGGGTCGGCGCTTCCGTCGAAGGCGAGCTCGGCGTGCTCGGCTCGCTGGAAACCGGCCAGGGCGAGGCCGAGGACGGCCATGGCGCCGAAGGCGCGCTTTCCCACGACCAGCTTTTGACCGATCCCGATCAGGCGGTCGACTTCGTCACCGCCACCCAGGTCGACGCGCTGGCGATTGCCTGCGGCACCTCGCACGGCGCCTACAAATTCAGCCGCAAGCCCGACGGCGGCATCCTCGCCATGCAGGTGATCGAGGCGATCCACGAAAAGTTGCCCAACACGCATCTGGTCATGCATGGCTCTTCCTCCGTGCCGCAGGAACTGCAGGACATCATCAACAAATATGGCGGCGAGATGCCCCAGACGTTTGGCGTTCCGGTCGAGGAGATCGAGCGCGGCATCCGCTACGGCGTGCGCAAGGTCAACATCGATACCGATTGCCGCATGGCCATGGCCGGGCAGTTCCGCCGCGTCGCGACGGAGGATCCGCGCGAGTTCGATCCGCGCAAATTCCTGAAACCCGCCATGGACGCCTTGCGCGACCTTTGCCGCGATCGCTTCGAACGCTTCGGCACCGCGGGCAACGCCTCGAAGATCAGGGTAATCGCCATGGACGAGATGGCGAAACGTTACGCCGCGGGAAAGCTCGACCCGCAAATCGCAACCGCGAAAGCCGCCTGAGCGGCAAACAGGAGACCTGTCATGAACAAGATCGACATGCCGTCAGCGGGCACGCTCAAGGAAGGCAGCGAACGCTACAAGTCGGGCGTCATCCCCTACAAGAAGATGGGCTATTGGGAGCCGGACTACCGGCCCAAGGAGACCGACCTGATCGCCATGTTTCGGATTACGCCGCAGCCCGGCGTCGACCACGAGGAGGCGGCCGCCGCCATCGCCGGTGAATCCTCGACCGCGACATGGACCGTGGTGTGGACCGACAGGCTGACCGCCTGCGAGCTCTACCGCGCCAAGGCGTTCAAATCCGAGCCGGTGCCGAACACAGGTCCCGGCACCAAGACCGAGCAGCAGTACTTCGCCTACATCGCCTACGACCTCGACCTGTTCGAGCCGGGCTCAATCGCCAACCTGACTGCATCGATCATCGGCAACGTGTTCGGCTTCAAGGCGGTCAAGGCCTTGCGGCTCGAGGACATGCGCGTCCCGGTGGCCTACCTCAAAACCTTCCAGGGCCCGGCGACCGGCATCGTGGTGGAACGCGAGCGGCTCGACAAGTTCGGCCGGCCGCTGCTCGGCGCGACGACGAAGCCGAAGCTTGGCCTGTCAGGCCGCAACTACGGCCGCGTCGTCTACGAGGCGCTGAAGGGTGGCCTCGACTTCGTCAAGGACGACGAGAACATCAACTCGCAGCCGTTCATGCACTGGCGCGACCGCTTCCTCTACTGCATGGAGGCTGTGAACAAGGCGTCGGCCGCCACCGGCGAAGTCAAGGGCCATTATCTCAACGTCACCGCCGGCACGATGGAGGAGATGTACGAGCGCGCCGAATTCGCAAAGCAGCTTGGCTCCTGCATCGTCATGATCGACCTCGTCATTGGCTACACGGCGATCCAGTCGATGGCCAAGTGGGCACGCCGCAACGACATGATCCTGCACCTGCACCGCGCCGGCAACTCGACCTATTCGCGCCAGAAGAACCATGGCATGAATTTTCGCGTCATCTGCAAATGGATGCGGATGGCCGGCGTCGATCACATCCATGCCGGCACGGTGGTCGGCAAGCTGGAAGGCGACCCGCTGATGATCAAGGGGTTTTATGACACGCTGCGCGAGGAGCGCACGCCGCAGAACCTCGAAACCGGGCTGTTCTTCGATCAGGACTGGGCCTCGCTCAACAAGGTGATGCCCGTCGCCTCCGGCGGCATCCATGCCGGCCAGATGCACCAGTTGATCCATTATCTCGGCGAGGACGTCATCCTGCAGTTCGGCGGCGGCACGATCGGCCATCCGGACGGCATCCAGGCCGGCGCGACGGCCAATCGCGTCGCGTTGGAGGCGATGATCCTCGCCCGCAACGAGGGCCGCGACTATCTGCGCGAAGGGACCAAAATCCTCGAACAGGCGGCCAGATGGTGCACGCCGCTGAAGGCGGCCCTGGAGACCTGGAAGGACGTCACCTTCAACTACGAATCGACCGATACGGCCGACTTCGTGCCAACCGCAACGCCCAGCTTCTAGACGAAAGGAATCGTCGCCATGATGACCAATCCGGGAAACAAGGTCACGCAGGGACAGTTTTCGTTCCTGCCCGACCTGACCGATGAGCAGATTTCGGCGCAGATCAAATACGCGCTGAAAAACCACTGGGCGGTCAGCGTCGAGTACACGGACGATCCGCATCCGCGAAACACCTATTGGGAAATGTACGGCAACCCGATGTTCGACCTGAAGGACCCGGCGGGCATCCTGCTTGAAGTCAACAATTGCCGGAAAGCCATGCCCAACATGTATGTCCGGGTCACCGCCTTCGATTCGACCAAGGGCTGGGAGGCGCCGCGCATGTCGTTCATCGTCAACCGGCCGCCCAACGAACCCGGGTTCCGGCTGCTGCGCCAGGAGCGCGACGGCCGCAGCCAGGGCTATTCGATCGTGCCTTATGCGACTGACAGGCCCGAAGGCGAGCGGAGCTAGGCGAAACCATGCTGGACGCGATAGCAAAGGGCGCTGCCGCGCAGGACGAATCGGTTGATCTGCAGGCCGAGTTCGAGGCGTCCAACATCGATGAGGTGATGGACAAGCTCGACCGCGAGCTCGTTGGCCTGAAGCCCATCAAGACCCGCATCCGCGAGATCGCGGCGCTGCTCCTGGTCGACCGGCTTCGCCGCAAGTTCGGGCTGACCTCGGGCGCGCCGACGCTGCACATGAACTTTACCGGAAATCCCGGCACCGGAAAGACCACCGTGGCGCTGAGGATGGCCGAAATCCTGCATCGTCTCGGCTATGTCCGCGAAGGCCACATGGTCGCGGTGACACGAGACGATCTCGTCGGTCAGTATGTCGGCCACACCGCACCCAAGACCCGCGAAGTGATCAAGCGCGCCATGGGCGGGGTGCTCTTCATCGACGAGGCCTACTATCTCTACAAGCCCGAGAACGAACGCGACTATGGCCAGGAATCAATCGAAATCCTGCTGCAATGCATGGAAAACAACCGTGACGATCTGGTTGTGATTCTTGCCGGCTACAAGAACAAGATGGACCGCTTCTTCGACAGCAATCCCGGCATGCGCTCGCGCATCGCCCACCACCTCGATTTTCCCGACTACGGCGTCGGCGAGCTCAAATCGATCGCCGAGATCATGCTGGCGGAACAGAATTACCGTCTCAGCGAGGCGGCGGCCAAGGCGCTCGAAGAGTATCTCCCGATCCGCATGCGGCTGCCGCATTTCTCCAACGCCCGCTCGGTCCGCAATGGGCTCGACCGGGCGCGGCTTCGGCAAGCCAACCGGCTTTTCGCGTCGCGCGACCGGGCGTTGACGAAAACCGACCTTATCACCATTGAGGAATCCGATATTCGCGGCAGCCGCGTGTTCGCGGAAGGTAAGCTCGAAGGCGAACCGGAGACGAAGGCGCGCTGACAAGACGACGCCGGTTGGTGTGCAGCGACCGGAAACGGAAGATAGAATGGGAGCCGACGACCATGGGTACCAATACAATCATCGCGCCCTCGGTGCTTTCTGCGGACTTCTCGCGGCTCGGCGACGAGGTCGAAACGGTCGTCCGGGCGGGCGCCGACTGGATCCATCTCGACGTGATGGATGGCCATTTCGTGCCCAACATCACCTTCGGTCCGCCGGTGATCAAGGCGATCCGTGATCGAACGGACAAGATCTTCGACTGCCATCTGATGATCGCGCCGGCCGACGCCTATCTCGCCGCCTTCGCCGATGCCGGCTGCGACATCATCACGGTGCATGCCGAGGCCGGGCCGCATCTCGACCGTTCGCTGCAGGCAATCAGGAATCTCGGCAAGAAGGCCGGTGTGTCGCTGAACCCGTCGACACCGGAAAGCGTCATCGAATATGTGCTCGATCGGCTCGATCTGGTGCTTCTGATGACGGTCAATCCGGGCTTCGGCGGCCAGGCGTTCATTTCGGCTGTCGTCGACAAGGTCAGGCGGGTCAAGGCGCTGATCGGCCACCGTCCGATCGACATCGAGATCGACGGCGGCGTCACGCCCGAGACCGCTCCGCTGGTCACCGCGGCCGGCGCCAATGTGCTGGTCGCCGGCTCGGCCATCTTTAGGGGTGGCACCGAGGCCGCCTATCGCGCCAATATCGACGCCATCAGGCAGGCGGCCGACGGGGCGATCCGGAAAGCTGCGTAAACCATCACGTCGGAGGGCAAATATGGCGGCAATCCCACCTGTCTGCGATTTCGGCTGGCAAGCCATCGATGCCGTTTTGCCCGGCGTCGACGGCAAATCGCATTCGATCTTCAGCCACGCCGGCCCGAACGGGCTGGTGGTGGCCTTCATCTGCAACCACTGTCCCTATGTGAAGGCGGTGATTTCACGCATCGTCCGCGACGCCAACGACCTCAAGGCGCAAGGCATCGGCTTTGTCGCGATCAACGCCAACGATGCCGACGCCTACCCCGATGATTCCTTCGACAACATGAAGCTCTTCGCCAGGACGAACGGCTTCACTTTCCCCTACCTCCACGACGAACGCCAGACGGTGGCGCGTGCCTACGGAGCCGTTTGCACTCCGGATTTCTTCGGGCTCAACAGCGAGTTGACGCTGCAATATCGCGGCCGGCTGGACGCGGCGCGACGCGACGCCGGACCGCCCGGGCTGAGACGCGACCTGTTCGAGGCGATGAAGCAAATTGCCCGAACCGGCGACGGACCGCTGGACCAGATCGCTTCGATCGGCTGCTCGATCAAGTGGAAGGACGCCGCATGAACGTCGGCATGGGCAGGCCGTTTCGATCGCCGAAGGCAATCCTATTCGATCTCGACGGCACGCTGGTCGATTCGGCGCCTGATATAACGGCCGCAGTCAACGAGTTGCTGGCCGGCCGCGATCTGCCGCCGCTGCGCCTGGAGCAAGTCAAGGCCATGATCGGCGGCGGCGTCAGGAAACTGATCGAGCGAGCCTTCGCGGCTTCCGGCACGCCGCTTCTCGGCAGCGCGCTCGATGAGGCCAACCGCGTCATGGCGCCGATCTACCGCAGACATCTGACCGGCCTGACAAAGCTGATGCCTGGCGTCAGGGAGGTTCTCACGCACTTCCACTTGAGCGGAATAGCCATGGGCGTGGTGACCAACAAGCCGCAGTTGGCGGCTCGGGAAATCCTGCTGCATTTCGGGCTGACGGACTATCTCGGCGCGATCGTCGGCGGAGATGCGGTGACATGCCTGAAACCGGCGCCCGACGCTCTGCTGCTGGCGCTCGACCATCTTCAGGTCGAACCGCGTGACACGTTGATGGTCGGAGACAGCAGCGCCGACGTGGCCGCCGCGCGCGCCGCCGGCATGCCCGTCATCCTGCTGCGTGGCGGCTACACCCAGATTGCCGTTGAAGAGCTTGGCGCCGACCTCGTTTGCGACGGTCTGCTCGACCTGCCGTCCGCCATGCAGAGGCTGCAAGACGCCGCTTGACCGGCGGCGCCAACCACCAGGGAGGGCGCCGGCCGAACGCAGTTTCGAACGGCCGGCGAAGTCGCGTTACTTCGTGCGGAAGAACCGGGTTATTTCCTGCGGAAAAACCGGGTTATTTCCTAACGGAAAAACCGGGTTATTTGGAGAATTGCTTCAGATAGGCGATGACGTTGGCAAGATCCTCGTCCTTCTTGAGGCCGGGAAACGCCATCTTTGTGCCTTTGATCATGGCCTTGGGATCGCGAAGATAGGTCGTCAGCGTGGCTTCATCCCATTTGACGCCGGATCCACCCGCCTCGGTCATGGGTTTGGAATATTTGAACCCCGGATGCGTGCCGGCCGTCCGGCCGATAACGCCGCTCAACGACGGACCGATCTTGTTCTTGTCCTCGTCGACGACGTGGCAGGCCTTGCATTTGGCGAAGACCTTCTCACCCGCGGCGGCATCCTGTGCCTGAGATTGGTTCGTGATAAACGTCGCAACGGACACGACGGCGAAAAATGCGATTGCACGCATGGCATTTCCTCATTGATCGTCAAGGTGCCCTGGACGATTTGCGCATGCCGTTGTGTGTCATCGGCGTGCGTCGTTTTATGGCAGAGCGAAAACTTCTCCCCTTGTGGAGTTGCAACGCCTGCATCTTGGAAGCTACCCGGCAGACGAGGGATGTCAACCATACTGAAGTTCAGGGCAATCGCTTCAGACCAATTGCCGATCGTGGCGCGGTCAGCGAAGCTGCCTATCTCCCCCGCAAGGTGGGAGATTGGACGCCGCTTCGGCTTTCGCCAACCACCAACGCTGGAAGACTGGGCAAGAGGAGTGCAACCTGAAGCGATTGCCCTCGTATTTTCATTGCTTTGTGACGGCAGCTATGCTAGGAATTTATTCATGATGCTGATTTGCGTCAACAACCCGCCGCCGAGGCGGGTTTTTTTGTTTCAGGCTTCGGCGCCCCGTCCATTCGCCTTTGTTGACGGCCATTGGGCGAACGCGTAGCCTAAAACCATTCCGGTTTTCCATGGGCACCTCGGGACTCCGGCAGTTGGCGATTTTGTCCAGGCTCGCAGATCGAGCCGGATCTCGCCGAAGCGGGCGTCTTCAAGCGCGCAAGAGGTGCTGAATGGATATGGTCGACCTCATACTAACGGTTTGCCTGATTGCCAATCCGGGCAACTGCCGAGACGAACATCTCTATTTCGAGAGCCGTGGCTCTCTGTTCCAATGTATGATGCTGGCGCCCAGCGAAATCGCGAAATGGTCGCAGGAACACCCGACCCTCAAGGTCAAGCGCTGGAAATGCGCTTCGCCGAGCAAGGACCGTGCGATCTGATCGGCGCCCGGCTTATCCTGGCCCGGGAGGAGGCATCATGATGATTTCGCGTCGAGGAACGCTCCGTCTGGCAGCTCTTGGAACAGCCGCGGCGCTTGTCTCAAGGCCCTCCTTCGCCACGACCCCCTCCTTCGCCATGGGCAAGGTTCGCATCGGCGTGCTGAAGTTCGGCACCGTGAGCTGGGCGCTTGACACCATGAAGCAGCACAAGTTCGATGCAGCCAACGGCATCGATCTGGAGATCGTCGATTTCGCCGGCGAGGATGCAACCAACGTCGCGATTCTGGCCGGCGCGATCGACATGATCGTCTCCGACTGGTTGTGGGTCTCGCGCCAGCGCTCGGAAGGCGTCGACCTCACATTGGTCCCCTATTCGACCGCCGTCGGGGCGATCATGGTGAAGGAGCAATCGCCGATCCGGACAATCGCCGATCTCAAGGGAAAAAAGATCGGCGTCGCCGGCGGGCCTCTCGATAAAAGCTGGCTGCTGATCCAGGCGCTGGCCAGACGCGATCACGGCCTCGACCTGCCGGCAACCAGCGACATCGTCTTTGGCGCGCCGCCGCTGATTTCGGAAAAGGCGATGCAAGGCGAACTCGATGCGGTGCTCAATTTCTGGCATTTTTGCGCCCGGCTCGAGGCCAACGGCTTTCGTCGGCTGATCGGCGCGGATGATGCGGCGAAAGCGCTCGGGGCCTCGGGCGCCGTGTCGGCGCTCGGCTATGTCTTTCATGACAAATGGGCGAGCGAAAATCTGGCCACCGTCCGGGGCTTCATCAAGGCTTCCGCGCAGTCCAAGGACTTGCTGGCCAAATCCGACGATGAGTGGCTGCGCCTTGCGCCGATTATCCGCGCGCAAGGCGAGGAATTGGCCAAACTGCGTGACCGCTATCGCGAAGGCATTCCCAGACGCCCCGTCGCCGAGGATGCGGCCGACGCAGGCAAACTCTACCGCGTGCTGGCCGAGATCGGCGGCGAAAAGCTGGTCGGCCGCGCGCCGGAGATGGCGCCCGGCACGTTCTGGCAGGAACCCCCGAAATGACCGCACCTGACACCGGCGATCGCACGCCTGGCGCTGCAGCAGGCAGCCAGTCCAGCCTTGCAACGGCGCTGACACCCGTGCTGACGGTCGCGGTCTCTCTGCTCGGGCTTTGCCTGCTGTGGGGTTTTGCGGCAAATGCCTGGCCGAGCCGTGCCTTTCCAGGGCCGGGACAGGTCTGGCAGGTGCTGCTCGCAGAAGCGGCGAGCGGCGACCTTTTCTACCATCTCGGCGCGACACTTGGCCGGGTTGCCGCAGCTTATGTCATCGCGATGGTGGTTGGCTCGGTCATCGGCGTTGCCCTCGGCAGCTACCGCAGCGCGGACCGGTTCTTCAGTCCCTGGGTGATCCTGTTTCTCAACATCCCCGCGCTGGTGGTCATCGTGCTCGCCTACATCTGGTTCGGCCTCAACGAGGCGGCGGCGATTGGCGCGGTTGCCGTGAACAAGATCCCGAATGTGGTGGTGACGATGCGCGAAGGCGCCAGGGCGCTTGATCCGAACTACGCCGAAATGGCCGCCGTCTACCGCTTCGGTCTCCTCGACCGCATCCGCCACGTCCTGCTGCCGCAGTTGCAGCCCTATCTTGCCGCCGCCTCACGATCCGGCATCGCCCTCATCTGGAAGATCGTCCTGGTGGTCGAGCTGCTCGGCCGCTCCAATGGCGTCGGCTTCCAGATCTATCTTTATTTCCAACTCTTCGACGTCGCCGCCATTCTTGCCTACACGCTGGCTTTCGTGGCGGTGATGCTTGTCATCGAACTTCTTGTGGTGCAGCCCGTTGAACGACATGCAACCCGTTGGCGCCGTCGTCCCGCTTAGGGTCGACATCGCCGAGAAGACCTTCAGGTCCGCGCAAGGCGTCTCGATCACGGCGCTCCAGGACCTTTCCTTCGAGGTTCGGCAAGGCGAATTCGCCTGCCTGCTGGGGCCGTCGGGCTGCGGCAAGACCACGACGCTGCGCATCCTGCTTGGATTGGACAAAGACTTTTCCGGCTCCTTCCAACTGCCTGAAGGCGGCTCCAACCGGATCGCCGCCGTGTTCCAGGAGCCGATCTTGCTGCCGTGGCGGACAGTTGAGCAGAATGTCAGGCTGGCGCTACCGAAAAGCCTGAGAACGAAGAACCTCGACGGGCTGTTCGACACGCTCGGCCTCGCCGGCATGCGCTCGCTCTATCCGGCGGAGCTTTCGCTCGGCCTTGCGCGCAGGGCAGCCCTTGCCAGGGCCTTCGCCACCGAACCGGCGGTGCTTTTCCTGGACGAACCTTTTGCCTCGCTCGACGAACGGACCGCCGAGCGGCTTCGGCACCTGCTTTTGACCGTGTGGTCGGCGCGGCCTACGACCGCCCTGATGGTAACGCACAATCTACGCGAGGCGCTGATGCTGTCGGATCGCATCATCGTGCTCGCGCAGCGGCCAGCCCATGTGCTCGGCATGTTCGACGTAAGGCTGCCGCGGCACTATCGCAATCCACAGGTGATGAGCGACCTTTTGCGGTCTTTCCACCAAAAATTTCCGGGCGTGGTCTGATCGCCTTACAGCTCGAATGCATATCGGGGGAAGCCATGCCGATCGACAGGGTACGACGCAAGCTTGTGAGCGGCTTCGCCTGCACCGCGGTTAGCGCCGCGATGCTGCCCTGTTGCCTCGGGCGGGCCGCTCTTGCCGCTGCCGGCGGCCTTGAATTCACGGTCAGGAACGTCGCCGACGGCGTCTTCGCTTTCCAGGGCGTGGATGAATTGATGAACGCCGCCAACCAAGGCGCGATCTCGAACCTGGGCGTCGTCGTCGGGACCGATGCCGTTGCCGTCATCGACAGCGGCGGCAGCATGGTCGAGGCGAACGCCTTCATCGCCGCGATCGGCAAAATAAGCCCCAAGCCGGTTCGCTACCTGATCAACACCCACATGCACCCCGACCACATCTTCGGCAACGCGGCATTCCGGGAGATCGGCGCGACCATCGTCGGCCATCACAATCTGCCGCGCGCGCTTGAGGCGCGCGGCGCGTTCTACCTGCAAAGCTTTCGCCAACAGATCGGCGACGCGCTCATGAAAGGGGTCGAGATCATACCGCCGACGATGCTGGTCGATGATCGCCTGCAGCTCGACCTCGGCGGGCGCGTGCTCGAATTGCAGGCATGGAAAGCGGCGC